>JABJED010000038.1 GCA_018665025.1 Gammaproteobacteria bacterium | reverse complement strand
TTCATTGTTAAAGGGTTTTGTTTCGGAGGGCTGCAATTTCTCCCGATTGCGATGCTGGCCGACGTGATCGATGTTGATACAGCGCGGTCAGGCGGTCACAGAGCGGGTACCTACTTCTCGATTATGGGCCTGACTGACAAGCTGGCGGTGGCGTTTGGAACAGGCTTTTCGCTAAATCTGGTAGGACTCCTTGGGTTTGATGCTGCTGGTGGTGTCACAGGCAGTACCGAGGTCGGGGTGCTCGCGTTACGTCTGGTCTATTGCTGTGGACCTATTTTCTTTTACAGTGTTGCCATGGCGTTTATTTGGGGATACCCGCTGACACCGGCTCGGCACCAGAGGCTGAGATTGCGTATCGAACGTAAAGCTGCTCGAATAGCGCGTTTGAAACAATAGATCCCGGATCATTCCATGTTCAGGCCGCTGCTACTGATTGCTACCCTCGTGATGACTGCCTGCGAATCAGATACTGAAGTTGATGGTCAAGCAGACGTTTCAGCAGAGGTTTCCCATTCTGCTGATGTCAACATTGAGTGGTTTGGGGGCTCGATACAAGCAGCGTTTGATTCAGCAGAGAGCGAGGCCAAACCACTCTTTTTATATTGGGGCGCGGTGTGGTGTCCACCCTGTCAGGAAATCAAACATACGGTATTCAAGTCCCAGGAATTCATCCAGCTGACGCGACTCTTTGTGCCTGTTTACCTGGATGGTGACACCGATGAGGCGCAGGCCTGGGGTGAAAAATTCGGTGTGATGGGGTATCCGACAATGATTGTCTTCAACCCCGCGGGAGAAGAAATTACCCGTATTCCGGGCGGGATCGATATCTCACGGTACAACACGGTGCTTGAGCTCAGTCTTAACCAGATGAGATCGACCGCGGACCTGGTGCAGGTTGCGCTTGCGGATTCAACGCAACTCTCAGCTGACGAGTTTTACCAATTAGCTTATTACTCCTGGTTTCAGGACGCCTCTGCAGTGCCTGAGGGCACCGATAAGACTGAACTGTTTTTTCGTCTGTCGACCAGTGCGCCTGAGGGGGAGCTGAGCAATCGTTTTTATATGAATTATTTGCTGACCCTTACTGAAAAAGATGACGCTGAGGAAACCGGTCAGGACAACCTGGACCCTGCTATTGCCAAGCGTCTGGAAATAATTCTGTCATCAAGTTCGCTGACTCTGGCGTCGTGGGATTCACTCGCCTACTACATGGAGGAGATTCTGGCATTGCCAATGATCGACGATGCTCACAAGGTCAGCCTTGCTGAGCTTTGGGCGAACAGTATTTTTGATCTCCGATTTGATGAAGCACTGTCCAAGGCTGAGAAACTGGCAGGTTGGGTGCCTAAGCTGCAGTTGGCTACCAGAGGTGATCAACCACTTGAGGAGGATCTGCAAAAATTGTTACGGGCAGAGCTAAAGGCAGCCGACGAAGCAACGCCTGATAGTTTTGAGCGACAAAGTGTGATTAACCAGATAAGCCATATCTATCGGGAAGCAGGCCTGGTCAATGATGCAAAAGGCTTGTTGCTGGCGGAACTCGAAAAATCGGCTTCGCCTTATTACTTCATGAGCGGTCTGGGTTCTCTTGCGGAAAAAGCTGACAACTTCGATGAGGCCTTGGCCTGGAGAAAAAGAGCCTACGAGAATTCAGTTGGCGTAGCCACCAGATTCCAGTGGGGTGCGAACTACGTTTTAGCCATGATCCGATTGGCGCCTGAAGATCACCAGGCTATAGCGGTTCAGGCCAGCGCACTGTTATCTGAATTTGATGTGCCAGGTGAACTGTTTGCGGGACGAAATTTCCGAACGCTGAAACGGCTGAATGAAAATTTGCGGTCCTGGCGGCAGGAACAGAAGCCGGAGACGCTGGCATTCGAACCTGAAGTAGAAAAGTTATGCGCTGACCAGAAAGAAGCAAGTCTGCAACAACAGAACTGTCGATCGCTGTTTGTTGAAGACCATTTAGTAGAAGAGAAGGTAGCACAGGCATTCTGAGTGATTTATGAAGTCCCTGACTAATGAAGAGTATCTCGAGATGCGTGCAGGGGCAGATGTCACCGCTGCTGATGAGTATGGTGATAAAGTCCTCCTGCTGAAGGATGGCACGTACCTCAAGCTGTTTCGAGTGAAACGACTCTTCACCTCCGCGCGGCTGTTTCCCTATTGGCGGAGGTTCGAGAAAAACTCAGAGGCACTGCACTCTCTCGGTGTTCCAACGCTCAAGGTCATTGAATCAATACGGCTGCCAGAGCTTGACAGAACAGCGGTGCATTATGAGCCCTTGCCGGGCAACATCCTGCGTGAGGTGCCTGATTTTGATGCTGGGCTTGTGACCAAACTTGGCGCCTTTATCAAAGAATTACACGACAAAGGTGTCTACCTCCGCTCCATGCATCTAGGCAATGTCGTGCTAACGCCTGAGGGTCAGCTTGGTTTAATCGATATTGCGGATATGAAGGTTTACAGGGGTTCACTTCGGAAGGGATTACGACTTCGAAACCTTCATCATCTTTGGAGGTATGAACAGGACAGGCGAGCGATCGCTGTTCACCATAAAGTGTTTGTTAGCGCATTCGATGCTGGCTACCGGGATGAAGCCTCCGAGATGTTCTCGCCGGAATAAAATTTGTCCGCAAGCAATGTCAGTGCGGCATACTATGACACACGGAAGGTGACGGCCCGATTATGGACAGGCCCCCTATTACCTGATGAAGAGATCACATGATGAACAGATTAAATGAGAAAGTAGCCGTTGTAACCGGTGGTGCCAGTGGGATGGGGCTATCAACCGTGATTCGTTTTCTTGAAGAAGGCGCGTCCGTAGTGATTGCAGACTTCAATGAAACAACCGGGACCGCTGCCGTTGAACAAGCGAATCGTCTGGGATATGAGACAAGGGTGAGCTTCATCAAGACTGACGTTGCGTCAGAGTCCGATATTGTAGCGATGCTGGATGAGGCAGTGAGTCGATTTGGGCGCCTGGATATATTGTTCAACAATGCGGGCGTTGGTGGGGCGATTGGCCCGTTGACTGAAACCACGACCGAAGACTGGGACTACACTTTCGATGTGTTGGCCAAGGGGGTATTTCTTGGCCTCAAACATGGAGCGCGTCACATGCAGGCCCAGGGACACGGCGGCTCGATCATCAATACCGCCTCTATCGCAGGTTTGAGTGGTGACGCGGGCCCGCTGGTATACTCAGCAGCTAAAGCGGCGGTGATCAGTATGTCCAAAGCAGCCGCGGTTGAGCTTGCCGAATACCGGATCAGGGTTAACGCCATCTGTCCCGGGTTTATAGCCACACCCTTGGCCGATGGCGGTAAGCCGGAAGCGACCAGGAAGTCTTTTGCTAAGTCCCAGCCCTGGCCAGACTACGGCAGGGGTGAGCATATCGCCGGAGCGGCATTGTTCCTGGCATCCAGTGATGCGGAGTTTGTCACAGGGGAGT
>JABJED010000263.1 GCA_018665025.1 Gammaproteobacteria bacterium | reverse complement strand
TGTTGAGCACTACGGCTGGGACGGCCTGTCCCAAAAAATCAACATTAACTGTTTCAAAAGTGACCCCTCAATAAAGTCATCCCTAAAGTTCTTGCGCAAAACGGAATGGGCTCGAGTTAAGGTTGAGGCGTTGTATGTCACTACACTCGCCAAAGCGTCACCGTGGCGTAGATCGCATTAGCCTGCTGGCGCACAGTACAATGAATCAGGGTTTGGCTGCGAAGCCAATAGAGGGGGTTATAGAACCTAATGTCGGTATCGCTTTGTTAGAGGCTTTTCTTCGGATCAAAAATTTCCGGGTTGTAAGGATAAATCACGTTCAGTGCAAACATGATTGAACCGGCAAACTCTGTCATCTCACCGCGTTTGGATGAGTCAATCAATAGTTCTACGGTGGCAACTATTAGCAGGTAGCCGGCGATGTGGTAGTTGCGCGGCATGGGGGCGGCGATCGCATTGAAAAATGATCGTACCCTGTCGTTCTTTCGGTACAGTGGTGTGGCGACAGACAGATAGATTAGAAGCGCGAGAGCAAGACCGGTGCCGAAGATCAATTTATTCAGTTTGACCTCTTCACCGTTAATCTCTACTACGAGATTGTGAATGCCGAGTTCGCCCTGGGCATTTTTGTCTTTGAGGTAATCAGGTGTTTCCAGACCAAACAGGCGTTGTCCCCAGGAGATCTCTTCACCCGCGCCGAAAAGACAAAGCAGGGTTAATAGCATTGTCACGGTCAGGAAAAGTGGTGGCCGGACACGCCTTAAGATTAAAAAGCGCTTACCGCATACGAGCATGGTAGAAAACAATACGATGACCGTGCACCATTCAATGAAGCCATCTTCAATGACGAATTCGTGCCGGAAGGCATCATGGTTGAACTTCGCCAGGTAAATCGCAAAGAGCAGGAACGTTGAAATGGTCACAGCTAACATCACTTCTATGTGGTGTTGTGTCACTCTGAAGTTTGTCAGCTGGTGGCGGTTTTTGATCACCAGATAGAGAGCGTATATGGTAATGACAGGGTCGAGCAGGTAGTCCCACAAATTGTCAGATTCTAAAATACCCAATGCGAAGGCAAGGAAACCCGTCGCGAGCAGTACCGCAGATAACGTTAAGCCAAACCATAATGCACTGGCAAACAGTACGAATATAATTGGGCCGAGGATGATGGGATAGTATCCGAACGCGTACAGGTCAAAATAAGTGAGACCGAGGGCCGTGGGGTAAAGTACCAGTGAGACCAGCACAATTGCGAGTGCCGGTGCTAGTAGTTTGGCATGTTTAGGCCCGGATTCGCCAGGCCTAAAGGATTGACAGGCGGCCAGGCCAAGGATAATAAACCCGGTGATTGAAAGGTCTCCGGTCAAAACTCTTAGGTAGTGAGATAGGCTGAATTCTGGCAGGGGTACCAGGCATGCAAGAAACACAGATCCGAAAATAAGGCTCTGTGTAGCTCGATTGGCAATGAAGCGCCTGACAATAACCGTTGCAGCCGAAGCAAACACCAATGCAGATCCTGCGTGCGGCAACCACTGCGTAAAAAACTCCGACATCAGTTTGCCCTCTTTAGTAAGACGTAACCTGAAACCAGGCAAATAAGAATCGGTGTTGCCGTTGCAATCAGTGGTGGAAACCCAAACACGAGGCTGGCAGGGGATAGAAGGTCCTGCACGAATTTAAAAACAATACCGGTCACCAGTCCGCTGACAACTCTCATCCCCATGGTGGTTTCCCTGAGTGGGCCAAAGATGAATGAGATTGCGACGAATACTAGGCTCAGGGATGCAATGGGTTGGAAGGTTTTGGTCCACAGGCCTAGTTGGAAATTGTCGGTATTCAGGCCCTGCGATTCCATGTACTTAATCTTTCGCCGAAGCTCGACGATAGACATTTTGTCCGGTTCAACAAGAATTTCAGTGCTCAGTAATTCGGGAGTCAGTTCGGAATGCCATTTTAGTTGTGAGTGGTGTTCCCTTGTATTTGGGGCATTTAAGTCTGTGACGATGACATTCTCCATTCTCCAGTAGCTGGTGTCGTCGTTTTCCGTTGGTGAAATATGCGAGGCAGACTCTGCCCACAGGGTTTTTTGCAACTGTTGTTCGGCACCCAGAAAATACTGGCTGATGTTTCCAAGCTCTCCCTCATGGCCGACCGTACTGAAGTGCATATACCGGTTTCCTTCCCGATACCAGAATCCCCCATTAGGGGTAATGTCGCCTTCCATCGCCTTTTCGCGAGAGGCACGGGCGGTTCGCTCAAAATCCGGGAGTATCAGTTCCCCGACCAGTAAACCGGCGATGATAAATGCCAGCGCAGGTTTCATCGTGGCTATTGCGATTTGCCACGTCGAAATACCCGCAGACCTCATAATGATCAGTTCACTGTTACTGGCGAGGATGCCAAGGCCGGTTAAGCTTCCTATCAGTGCGGCGTACGGTACGGTCTCGTAAAACATTCTTGGAATACTGTACGAGACATACTTGATGACGGCGATCAGGTTGTAGTCCTGCTCTATGTCGCTCATTTGGTCCAGAAAGGTGAAAATGACGAACAGGCTGATTAGTCCTGCTGAGGCCAGCAGTGTCATGGTGGCGACCGTCAGTCCAAGGTAGTTGTCGAGCCTCCTCATCGTGATCTAATCTCGGAGGAGCTGATGTCGTGGCGAAACTGCTCTTCAGTCACGGCAGTGCACATGTCCTTAAGCGTTTTCGACAATGAAACGTCCGCTAATGTATTAAAACTTTCGCCAGTCTGTCGTCCAAACACAAGAAACCGGGCGCCACGTCCTGCCATAGTCTCCAGTGCTTTGTTGCGAGCGGTTTCAGAGCCGTAGTACCTGGGCTCATCGATCCTGACTATCGTATCAAGGCCCACTACAAATGCACTGTCTGGAAAGATTGCTGATTTCTCTACAAAGGTTGGGGCGTTGCTGAAGACCAGCTCAAATTCATCGGTACATCGTTCTGACATGGTCAGGAAATCCAGCGGTGGTTTGTCTACGTTGCGGATGGATAGCTCCAGGGTCACATCCTGGCTCAGCATATCCCTGGCGGAACTGATCATGCCCCGATGACCGTCATGAATAGGGTTAAAGGCTCCAGGGAAAACACAGGAATTTGCGGTCGTTGAGGTTGAATCGATGTCACCTGCAAGCAGATCCACCCAGGGTTTTTCAGCATCAATATGCCGGGTCCTGATGCCTATGTCGGCTGGTTCAATCGAAACATTAACGGCACAGGCCATTGCCGCTATGATCGCATTTCGACAAATAGCTTCCTGGTGTTTCCTGTCGTCTTCACGATTGAGATCAATGTCATAGATAGTGGTAAATCCAGCAGCCTGCACTGCTATATGGCATCTGTCTGTACCTTTTCGCGCGCGATTGGTTGCAATAGCCGCGGTACAACCAACGCCGATGACGTTATTTTCGGGCCTTATATTTCGCGCACTCATATACGCAGCCATGGCCATGGCCCTGGCCGTGTGAGTGTTACACCCCTGGGGGCTAGACGCTGAAACAAAACGACCCAGCGCGGCAGAATGATACGGTACCGTTGCTTCGAGCAAGGTAGCTGAAGCCCCGGCAACCCCAAACAGGCTGGCAATGGCACTAGTTCCACCACCGGTGATCGCCAGACTGAACTGACTATCCGATGAATAGACCTTTTCGATGAGCTGCTGGTTCAGTGGGGTCGACTCCTGCTTGTAGTGTGCGAATTCTAGCCTAAAATCAACACTCCTTGAGAGAAAGAGAGTAGTTGTGAACACCATCTCGAAATTGTTACTGATTTTACCTGGCTTGTTGACCTTCGATTTCGCTGCGGCGGAAGAACCTGGTCTGCGTGAACTGACTTCGGAAGAGTTGGAAAGATACGAATTTGATGTTGAAGAGGTACCTGCGACAGTTAAAGATTTGTCCCTGGGGCAGCGATATTCACTGGATACTCAGCGCACAGAGACCATGGATCTGATTGCCAGAAGGCTTGGCGTTCTGAACCTGAAAGGCGATAAATCTGATCTGAAAGTCCTGCAGAACCTCGTAGACCGCAAAGCCATTGGTCGCGACGACGTAAGGGGATTACAGAGCCTGGGCATTGTCTTTGGTGACGTTCTCGTTAATGAGTACGGGCTGAGTTGGGTGAGCTACGAGGATGATGTTGGAACAAGCAAGGCGTTACGTTGGAAAAAGACCGAAAACTATGTTTTTCCTGTGACCCTGTTCTCAAAAAGAGTCCAGTTTAAGGAAAAGATTAATATGACGGGTGTGTTTGAGGAGATCGGCGCTGAAGTCGAGGGTTTCATTGCCTATGAAGCGGCCAGGCCAGTTTTTAAATAACCTGCGGCTTCTTTTAAAAATAGTCACACAGCTGTAGACTACGCGCGTTTCGCCAACCTGGTTGGCTCAAGTAAAGGCACAAAAATGTTTGTATTAGATTGGATTAAAGCCGTTCTCAAATTCTTTATCGTTGACTCAGTCGTTAACATTCTCGGAGATCTGTTCGAACAGCCACTAATTATGTGGGCGTTTATCGGTTGGGGGTGGCTGGCTGCGATGGTAATGCTGTTCTCTGTTTATGACACTATCGGCCAGCTCTAGGGAACATCTGATTAAAGCCTTTTCCCGCGATGGCTGCGTTGAACCCGTACTCGAAACCTCGCGAAATTAAGACCATTCGCAGATTTTCTGCGTGCGGGTTCGCCTTGCCCTCACAAAAAAATGCAGTTAATCAGATGTTCCCTAGAGTAATTCTTCGAGCTTGGCCATCACCAGGTCGCCAAAAACATCGGTGGCCACCAGCTGAATGTTATCGCTCGATTTAGACAGGTCCGCGGTCGAGTAACCGGACTCAAATACACTTCGCATCGCTTCCCAAACGAATCCAGCTTCTTCCTTCATGCCGAAGCTCATCTCCAGCATCATGGCGACTGAGCCGATCATGGAATAGGGGTTAGCGATGTTCTTCCCGGCGATATCTGGTGCAGAGCCATGGGAAGGCTCGTAATAGGATTTTTCGGGTCCGACGCAGGCGGAAGGCATCAAGCCCAGTGAGCCGAGTATGCCGCCACCCTGGTCACTCAAAATATCGCCGAACATGTTTTCCATGACCATGACGTCAAATTGGCCAGGATTCAGGCACAGGGCCGTTGCCGCTGCATCAACCAGCAGGTGAATGACTTCAATATCCTGGTAGTCCTTATGAACCTCATCCAGAACTTCGTTCCAGAAAACGCTGGACATCAGAACATTGCTTTTATGAATGTTGTGAAGTTTTTTCTTGCGTGAACGGGCTTGCTCAAACGCTACTATCAGCACCTGGCGAATCTGTTCCTCGGTATATTCAAGGATTTCATGAACATAGCGCTGGCCATCCTTATTGATGCCGCGTTCTTTCTTGCCGAAGTAAAGACCACCGACCAGCTCACGAATCATCAGAATATCGATTCCTTCTTTAATAATCTCGGGCTTGAGCGGTGAGAAGTGCGCCATATCCTTAGAAAGGAATATGGGTCTGAAATTAGCGAAGGTGTTGTAGCGGGCACGTAACGGCAGAATAGCCCCCCGTTCGGGCTGCTCTTCAACAGGTATTTTCTTTGATTCCTCATAGGACAGACCGACCGGTCCCTTGAGGATCGCATCTGCCTCATCACAAACCGCCTTGGTGGCGTCCGGGAATGCTTTACCTTCTTCGAAGTACGCTTGGGCGCCAAAAGGCGCGCTAATCAGTTCGAATGATACGTCGCGTTTTAATTGAAGCGCGTCAAACACCCGCGTTGCCTGGGCCATAATTTCTGGCCCGATGCCATCACCTGATAGTAGAGCAATCTTGTAAGCGTTGGTCATGGGGCAGCCTTTGTCTATCGCGAAAAGCTGCGGATTCTATCATGTTATTCCAGGGAAGGATTACAAGGGGTACAGGAGGAACGGTTGGCGTTCTTCTTTCCAGCGGTTTTCAGCCTTGCTGAGTTGTGCATCGAAAACATCGAAACCCTGATTCGGGTCATCAACCCAGGTTCGTAGACCAGGACCGCCGTTGATGACGTCGATAGGCTTGCGGCTATGCTCGTACTCGTAGGGGTGGAACCGCCATATATCGAACGCGGGTTCAATATGCCTCAGGGATTTCAGCAACCCGGCGATCAATCGGTAGGGTTTAAATTCGTTATGGTCGTAGGCCGGATAGTCAGTGTGGATTTGAAGCCCCGCACACACCTGGTGAACATGTTTATGAAATGTGGGGGTAAAAAAGCACTCGCGCAGGTAGGCGGAACCCAGCCAGAGGGGCGCCCGGGATGCCAGGTCGGTTAGCATATTATTAATTGGCAAGCCTGGCGCACCAATGACTTCAAGCGGTGTCGTTGTTCCGCGCCCTTCGCTCAGGGTGGTTCCCTCCAGTAGCACGGTCCCTGGGAAAATTCTGGCCATATTGATGCTGGCGGCATTTGGGCTCGGGTTAATCCAGGGGCGAGCGTTAGTGGGCCAGCCATAGCCAGGACCCTGCCCGGGGTTGTGGCCCACCAACTTAATTATCGACAGGTCCAGTTCATGGGTCTGTTGGGTGGCAAACCATAAACCCAGTTCGCCGACAGTAAGTCCATGGCGAGTCGGCATTGGCGCACAACCTACGAAGCTCTGTTCGCCGGGTTCAAGGTATAGGCCATCGATGGGTCGCCCGGCCGGGTTGGGCCGGTCCAGTACCCAAAGCTCTTTTCCAAGGCGACTGCAGGCTTCTGTGAAATAGAACAGCGTCGTGATGTACGTATAGATACGGCAGCCAATGTCCTGCAGGTCGAACAGGATGATGTCCAAATCGTTCAGCATTTCATCTGTTGGATGCCGATATTCACCATAGAGGCTGATGACCGGTAGTTGATGAATCTGGTCAAGATAATCCTCAGACTCAATCATGTTGTCCTGCTTGTCACCCCGCATGCCGTGTTGCGGTCCGAAAGCGCGGGCGATATTGCACCCCGCATCCATCAAGGCATCAACGCTATGCTTGTTTGCGCTGTTAATGGATGCGGGGTGGGCTACCAGCCCAACCCGGGCAGAACGAAGCCGTTTTAGCTTAGCTTCATCCTCAAGAAGTACATCTATACCGAACAGAAATGTCATAGCGCAGTACTATATACCGAACAGGAATGTCATAGCGCAATACTATAGGTCATCAGTGGCAACAAGCACATGATGTTCCCGATCGTGAAAATCAGGTGCCTCACCGTGCTTTGTTGAAAAATAACGAAGACTGCCATCTTTGTCCGCAAGGATTATGGCGGGTCCAAACAAGACAGGATCAGAAAGTCTGCCAATAAAAAAGGAAGCGGTAATGACGCCTGGGCTGTCAACCTGGAATTCGACCAGTTCAGTGTCAGGCTCTGTTTTCATACCCTGTCGATAGCGGGAGAACGAGTAACTATTCCAGGCACCAGAGGGTGAGAGGTTAATTTCAAGGTAGGACGGATCATCTGGTGACGAGAGGAACAGTTCCAGGCAGGTAGATTTCCACAGTTCATCTTTTCTCTCGAGCGCGGTAAATTCCGGCCAGACCAAACCCCGGGTGACCGCGATTGAGTATCGAAGCCTAAGGTTATTCTCATTAATGTCGATATCCGCGATAACAACCGCGTTACTGTTGAACTCTATCAGTGGAAATCTCATGTGGCCGTTTAGGTTATTCATTAGGTACGGTCAGCGATGTTAAGCTGCATTCTTTCGGCTTGAAAGTGCCATGGACAAAAAGTCTAGTGGCTTAAGAGTGCGGTGGTTGAGCAGCGCCCGGCTTGAAAGAATTATAAGGTGACCCCCAGGAAGTGAATATGTCTGAGTATGATTTTGATCTGTTTGTCATCGGAGTTGGCTCCGGTGGTGTTAGAGCCGCACGCATGAGTGCCAATTACGGAGCGAGAGTGGCTACCGCTGAAGAAAAGTATATGGGGGGTACATGCGTAAACGTCGGATGTGTTCCAAAGAAGCTGTTCGTCTATGCGTCACATTATTCGGAAGATTACCAGCATGCGGAGGGGTTTGGCTGGGGTAACGCCAGGCCGGATTTCGATTGGCCGCTGCTGCTAAAAAACAAGAATACCGAGATATCACGACTCAATGGCCTCTACAAAGGCATGCTTGATAACGCCGGGGTAACCCATTTCGATGGCCGGGCTAGAATCAAGGATACACACCATATTGAGATTAATAATAAGGTCATTTCGACTGACAAAATACTAATCGCAACGGGCGGGTGGCCAACTGTGCCTGATTTTCCTGGCAGAGAGCACGTCATTACCTCTAACGAGGCTTTCTTCCTTGAGTCACTTCCCAGCCGTGCACTGGTTGTGGGCGGTGGCTACATCGCTGTTGAGTTTGCCGGGATATTCAAGGGCCTTGGGGTCGATACGACGTTATCTTACCGGGGAGAGTTGTTTCTCCGCCATTTCGATATAGATATCCGCAAGACGGTGCGAGATGAATTAAAGAAAAAAGATATTCATCTCGCATTTCAGACCCAGGTAAAAAGCATCGATAAAAATGCTGACGGTACCTTTACGGTGAACTTTGAGAGCGGCAAGTCGATGCAAACCGACCTGGTGCTTTATGCTACTGGAAGGGCGCCGGCTGTGTCGGATATTGGTCTGGAAAATGTAGCTGTGGCGCAGCGGGACAACGGTGCCATTATTATCGACGAGGAATTCCGCACCAGTGAAACAAACATATTTGCGCTGGGCGACGTGACCGACCGTTTGCAGTTAACACCCGTGGCGATTGGCGAGGCGATGTGTTTCGCGAGTACACAATTTCTCGGTCGCCGTAAGGTGATGGCTTACGATAACGTCGCGACCGCGGTTTTTTGCCAACCTAACGTGGGTACCGTTGGATTAACCGAAGCTGAAGCCAGGGATAGCGCCCCAGAACTTGATATTTATCGATCTGTCTTTCGGCCGATGAAACACACGCTCAGTGGTAGTGATGAAAAGTTTATGATGAAGATCATTGTCGACAGGCAGACAGATAAAGTGTTGGGCGTGCATATGGTGGGCTCCGATGCCGGAGAGATCATCCAGGGTATTTCGATTGCGGTAAAAATGGGTGTAACCAAAGAGCAATTCGATGCCACCGTCGGGATTCATCCCACGACCGCAGAAGAGTTTGTGACGATGCGAGAGGTGGTTTCTGAGTAAGTTGAGCCCCATTGGTGTGGATGTGGATGTGGCAGGTATCGGTGGCGTAGATGTGGATGTAGCAGGTAGCGGTGGTGTAGATGGTTGCGCCGGGGGCTGGATGCTGGCTTCTATGGGCCAGCCTGTGGAACTATTCGGTTCATTCGGGGCGTTGTTAAAGGCGCATCCGAAGAAGACTCTATTGGTAGACATTCCCATGGGGTTGCCTGACAAATTCCCCCGAGATGTTGAACCGCAGGCCAGGAAGCTGTTGCCGGGAAGGTCTGGGAGTCTTTTTCCAGTTCCTTGCAGGCAGGCCGTATATGCTTCCTCATACGAAGATGCCTGTAAAACGAATTCGCGGTATCTGGGAAAAAAGCTCTCCAGGCAAACCTGGAACATCTGCTCGAAAATCCGTGAGGTCGACCAGATTCTCTGTAGCGACGCTTCATTACAAGACCGGGTCTATGAATCTCATCCGGAACTTGCTTTCTACCTGTTGTCAGCTGAAGGCCCCCGCCATTCGAAAAAGACACGCGACGGAATAGCGGAGCGCCTCAACATTCTTGCGACATACTATGAGCCGGTTCATGAGTATTATGATCTCGCGCTACAGAAATACCCCAGGAAACTGGTTGCACGGGATGATGTCCTGGATGCAATGATCCTGATGGTGTTGGGCGGCGTTGATCAAACCGTATTGGAGGATTCAGGCGGTAAGGATGAGCAGGGACTCAAAATACGGATGACACTGCCCAAGACCCACTGATGGAATTTTGTTATTGTCGACCGCTCGACATGACTCTCAATGACACCTGAGGAATATCAGTGACCGATGACCTGACATCTTTGCTCAACCTGTTCGATTCCTATTTGGGATCTGCGCAGTATTTTCCGTTTCTTCTTCTGGGGACCGGAATCTTCTTTACGCTTTACCTGAAGTTCCCGCAATTACGATTCTTTAACCACGCGCTTCGCATAGTTCGTGGCAAATACGATAAAGATGATGCTAAAGGCGATGCCAGCCATTTCCAGGCCCTGGCGACAGCTATTTCAGGCACGGTGGGCACCGGTAACATTGGTGGGGTCGCGCTTGCGATTTATCTGGGCGGGCCAGCGGCGTTGTTCTGGATGTGGATGACCGCATTTTTCGGTATGACCACCAAGTTTGTAGAAGTCACGCTTTCCCATAAATACCGTATGGTGGATGACGAGGGTCATATCATCGGTGGTCCAATGTATGTGATGGAGCGCCGGTTGAACATGAAATGGCTGGCCGTGTTCTTTGCGGTCGCGACGGTGATAAGTTCATTCGGGACGGGTAGCCTGCCGCAAAGCAATAACATCGCAATCGGCGTGGCCACGACTTTCGGAATACCAGAGTGGATCACCGGAGGAGTGCTAGCGATTACCCTGGGTCTTGTGATTGTCGGTGGCATCAAGCGGATCGTTCGGGTGGCCGAAAGCATTGTGCCCACCATGTCGGTGATATACGTGGTTGGTGCGCTTTCCGTGATTCTGGTCAATCTTCCCCAGGTTGGCGCGTCGTTCGTTGCTGTGTTCCAGGATGCATTTACCGGGTCAGCAGCAACCGGAGGGTTCCTCGGAGCAAGCTTTGCTTACGCTTTTAATCGGGGTGTTAACCGGGGATTATTCTCGAACGAAGCCGGGCAGGGTAGTGCTCCTATCGCCCATGCTGCGGCAAAGACCAATGAGCCGGTTTCGGAAGGAATGGTTTCTATTCTGGAGCCCTTCATAGACACGATTATTATTTGTACATTAACCGGGCTGGTCATTTTGTCTTCGGGCGTGTGGACGGAAAAACTGCAGAATGATTTCCAAAGCTTCGACATGGAGTTTATTTCAGGCACCTATACAGAAGGTAGTGACGATGACCGGGCAGACCTATACGCGCACCTCAATTTTGGTGATTCGAGTATTGAACCATTAACCGGTGAGCTCGAAGTCAGGGACGGTATAGCATTGCAAGGGGATTTTACGCTCCTTCATAACCGGTCTATTGCCGAAGAAGTGCAGTACTTCGACGAGGGTTTGCCTTATTCAGGCAGTCTCCGGGTAGTCGACGGCAAACTTCAGGACGCCGTGACGGTTCGCGGGAAGTCCTTGATTCACTCTGTGAACCTGACTACCGAAGCATTTACCAGGGGCGCGTTTGGCGATTATGGAAAATATATCGTCGCCATTGGCCTGGTGCTTTTCGCGTTCACTACGGCAGTCGCGTGGTCATATTATGGTGATCGTGCGATGACATACCTGTTCGGCACAGCATCAGTCCTGCCATACCGGATGCTTTACGTGCTCGGTTTCTTTTTGGCGGCCATATCAGATACTTCCCTCATCTGGCTTGTTTCCGCGATTACGATTGCGTTGATGACTATTCCGAACCTGATTGCGATTTTGCTGCTACGAAGCGAGATGAGAGACACCATTGAAGAGTATTGGGATCAATTTGAGCGCGAACAGCAGAAGGAGAGATAACGATGGCTGCTGGATTTAAACTTGAGCGATCAAAACATATTCCTGCATTGAATCTGACTTTCGAGGAATACGTTCATACCAGTGGCGCGAAGCATTACCATCTGGCAAATGACTATGCAGAGAACGTCTTCATGGTAGCGTTCCGAACGGTGCCTCATGATTCATCAGGGGTTGCGCACATTCTTGAGCATACGGCTCTATGTGGCAGTGAAAAATTCCCGGTTCGTGACCCGTTTTTCCTGATGATAAGACGCTCGTTGAACACTTTTATGAATGCGTTCACAACAAGCGACTATACGGCCTATCCGTTTGCCAGCCAGAACCGCAAAGACTACTTTAATTTGTTGGAGGTATATCTGGATGCGGTATTTTTCTCGCGTCTTGATCCTTTGGATTTTTCCCAGGAAGGTCACCGGGTGGAATTTCAGGACCCCGGGGATTCGGATTCCCCTCTGGTCTATAAAGGTGTCGTCTATAATGAAATGAAAGGTGACACCAGTTCACCGGTATCGATGTTGTATCACGGTATCCAGGAAGCGCTGTACCCAACTTCGACCTATCACTACAACAGTGGCGGCGACCCGGTGTCGATTCCTTCCTTGAGTTATGAACAACTCAAAGCGTTCTATCAGTCGCACTACCATCCTTCCAATGCCATTTTCATGACATTTGGCGACCTTGACGCTGCCACTTTGCAGCAAAAAATCGCGTCGCTAGCCCTCGACCGTCTGGATTCGAGCGCCGCGCCGCCGATTGCGGTTGTTCCTGAAGTTCGTTACAAGCAGCCGGTGGTCAAAGAGCTCACCTATCCGGTTGATGAAGATGACACTAATGGTAAGACTCACATCGTACTTGCCTGGTTGCTGGGTAAAAACACTGACCTGAAGATGTTATTGCGTTGCCATCTACTGTCAGACGTTTTACTGGATACCAGTGCCTCACCGCTTCGTCAGGCTTTGGAGAAAACAGATCTCGCGACGGCGGCGTCGCCCATGTGTGGATTCGAAGAGGATCACATGGAGATGAACTTTATGTGCGGCGTCGAAGGTAGTGAACCGGAACACGCAGATGCCATAGAGCGACTCATCCTGGGCGTTTTGGAAAATGTGGCAGAGCAGGGTATTCCCGAGGATCTTTTGGAGGCCGTACTCCATCAACTTGAACTGTCTCAACGAGAGATTGGCGGCGACGGTTGGCCCTATGGATTACAGCTAATCTTCTCCTGTATGTCGGCGGCGGTTCATCGCGGTGACCCAATAGGTCTTC
>JABJED010000006.1 GCA_018665025.1 Gammaproteobacteria bacterium | reverse complement strand
TTTTGATACGGGCTTTTGATACGGGCTTTTGATACGGGTTATGAAAAAAGGGCAGCGAGAATATCATGTCAGGAATGAATATACATCCAGTAGATCCCCAGCATTCCCAGCACCGACCCTGGGACAATGGGATCAATATCTGCTGCGTATCCTGTGGTGGGGGCGACGAGTGACAGTATTGCACCGATCAGGGCCAGGCCACCCAGGCGCTGGTATTTTGCACGCCTGGTCTGTTCCTGCAGGGCTTGTTTGACCTCTGTCAGCGTTGCGATCTGCGCGCGGTTCTGCGCGGCTATATCTAGTATCTCCACTATGGCGTCGTAAGCCAGGTCTGGAATTTCAGGAAGCTGGTCCAGCCATCGCGGAGCTTTCTCGGAAATTCTTTTGATAAGGCCTGCGACCCCTATTCTGTCTTTCATCCATCTTTCCATGAATGGTGCCGCAGTTTCCCACAGGTCAAGGTCGGGATAGATTTGTCGACCCATACCTTCAATGTTGATTAGTGTTTTTTGTAAAAGTACCAGTTGTGGCTGTACTTCCATGTTGTACTTTCGTGCGGTATCAAACAGTTCCAGAAGTACTCTTCCAAAAGAAATGTCTTTTATGGGCTTCTGGAAAAATGGGTCACAAACCCGCCTGATGACCTCGGAAAATTCATTAATGTCTGTATCAACGGGGACCCAACCGCTTTTTACATGCAGGCGGGCGACTTCATCATAGTCTCGGTGAAAGAACGCGAGCAGGTTTCGCGCCAGGTAGTCTTTATCGTTCTCGGTCAATGACCCCATGATGGCGCAATCCAGGGCGATGTAGGTTGGATTGTCAGGATCGGTAACATCGACGAATACGTTGCCAGGATGCATATCCGCGTGGAAAAAATTATCTTCAAACACCTGAGAGAAAAATATTTCCACACCAAGATGTGCCAGTTTTTTTAGATCAACATTTTTGTCCCTGAGAGAGGGCAGGTCGGTTGCGGTAACGCCGTAGATTCGCTCCATTACCATGATGCGACTGGTGGAGCAGGTTTCATAAACTTCCGGAACGAAGAGCTTGCCCGACTCCGACCAGTTATCACGGAGGCGTCTGCTGTTGTTCGCTTCCAGTTTCAGGTCGAGTTCCCCAAGAATCACCGACTCATAGTCTTTGACGATGGCGGATGGGTGTAAACGCCTGGCGTCTGGCCAGAACTTCTCGAGTAGCTTGGCGCAAAAGTACATCAGTTTGATGTCGCGTTCGATGATCTTTTGGATTCCGGGTCGTATGACCTTTACCACGACTTCTCTTTCGACCGGGCCGATGGTCATGGTTGCAGCGTGAACCTGGGCGAGTGAGGCAGATGCGAGCGGAACGGAATCGAATGAAGTAAATAGAGATGGGATAGGGCACCTGATCTCACTTTCTATTATTTTTACCGCAGTGCCTCCGTCAAACGCGGGTACTTGATCCTGAAGTTTCTGCAGTTCTTGCGACATCTCGTCGCTGAAGAGGTCTTTACGGGTAGAGAGTATCTGGCCGAACTTGATAAAAATAGGGCCAAGTTGTTCAAGCGCCAACCTGGCTGATTCCGGGCCAGAAGTTCGCGGTTCCGGAAATAGTTTGAGTATCAATAGGAGCGTCGCTACAGCACCCTTGCGGGCTTCGTTAGGTATGTTCCGGTCCAGCCTGAGTCGCGCGAAAGTCGAGAGGATTCGGATAATCCGCAGGAAGTTCATGCAGTTGGTTCCAGTCTTGGTTTTGTGCCTTGATGGATTGCCGCAATACCATTTAGCAGGTTCTGGTACCGCACTCTGCCAAAGCCGGCGTTGCCGATCATGTCGCTGAGCGTCTGCTGGTCTGGATGCATCTCAATGGATTCCACCAGGTACTGGTAACTGCTTTCATCGCCCGTGACCAGTTTCCCAATCTTTGGCCAGATTTTGCTGAAGCCCTTATAGGCATTTTGGACAAGTGTGTTGTCCGGTGTTGAAAACTCGAGAATGACGAGTTTTCCGCCGGGCTTGATGACTTTGTACATCTCGCGGAGTGCGGATTCTTTTGCAGTAAAGTTGCGCAACCCGAATGCAATCGTAATGGCATTGAACGATTCGTCGGGGAAGGGTAGTTTTTCCCCGTCTGCCTGCACGTAACTGACATTGGTTAAAATGCCACGGTTGAGCAGTTTGTCCCGGCCCTGGGAGAGCATACTTCCGTTGATATCGCAGACATAGACGCGTCCGTCTGCGCCGACGTATTCCGACAACAGGATAGCCATGTCCCCGGTGCCTCCTGCCAAATCAAGGATATGATGACCAGTACGAGCGTGAGTCGCATTGGCGGCCATTTTCTTCATAACACGATGAGTTCCGAGAGACATGACATCGTTCATAATGTCGTATCTCTCAGCCACTGAATGAAAGACCTGGGCTACTTTGCCTGCCTTTTCAGAGATGGGTACTTTTTGGTACCCAAAATGCGTGACGTCGTCTTCTTTGTCCATACTTAGCTGGTGATGCGATTCGATCGGGGAAGTGCATTGTATCCTGTCTATCTTTAGAAGGGATGTTTTTTGGGATGACGGG
>JABJED010000262.1 GCA_018665025.1 Gammaproteobacteria bacterium | reverse complement strand
CTGGTGGTATCCGGAACTTAGATCCAGCGAACATCTTGCGGGTGCATTCATCTCGAGCGATGCGGTTCTGTGTTCCGACGAAGAGGAGTTTCTTGATTACGAACAGGGAGTACCTCACTTTAAAGGCTTTCCCGGGAGAATTGTAAAAATCGATACTCCGCAGAACCTGTCGGAACAGACGCTCAACGGCTAGCCAGAGTCCGCCGGAAACGTCAGATAACGAAGCGTTGTTCGATGCTTGCGGGCACCTTTTTTCGCTCTTTTTTGGTTAAGGTTACGGCGCTTGGCTATCCTGTTTGGTGAAAAACAGGCCATTTATCAACAATCTGGTTGCCACTAACCACAAGCAGGTCGCCGAACTGCAGCATCACAAACTCGCTTTGGGTGGGACGCATAAACATGTAGTCGTCCACCTGAAGATCAACCGAGGTTGATGTCGCGATCGGACTTTGGTTCGTACTCTCATACAACGGATCAGCAACGCCTTCTGGCGATACCATTTTTGCCTTCCAGAACCCGCCATAAATATAGTAGAGCCTGCGCATGTTGGGATTCCAGGCTTGCAGAGGTCGCTGCGCCCAGTGGTCACCGGCAATCTTCAATTCGTCGTACCGTTTTAATATTGGAGTTGCGATGAACAGCGCCGGCGAGTTACCCGCAAGATGGTAGGTATCGAAGTCAGTGGGCTTAACCACACCGGAACCTGCGGACAGATCGTTCATCGTCCTGTCTTTTCTGTAAATGCCAAGTGTATGGCTACCCGCTCCGTTCAGTGTCAGTTTCTCGGGGTCGTACCCAGCTTGCTTCACCGTAGTAAGAAATCCCGAATAGAGCGACAAAACATTTTTCACCGCAGGATGAGACAGATTCGCTTCAAGACCTGTGAGGTGAGGCTCATAACCCATCAACCCGGACAGTTCCAAATGATCCGGTGCACCCCTAATGATATTCAGCATTGACGCCAGCACCTCAGAGTTCGGGATACCGCCGCGATGAAGCCCCACGTCTATCTCAAGGTTCACCCGCATCTTGACACCCAGTTCTCGAGCCAGAGAATAATACTGGTTCAATCTTTCGGGTGAGTCTATTAACCACTGCACCTTCGATGCAGTATCGTATCTTGTTTCATCCACCTTTTTGTAAAAGGTAGATGCAGCGTTTACCGGCATCGGTTTGCCGAGTAGAGAATCTGCATCTGGAAACTCTTTGGCAATTTCGTTCAGGAAGGGTTGGTGAAAAACCATTAGTGAGTTCGTCTTTGCACGATTCATCACATGCCTGAGCAAAGGCACTGAAGGCAGCGATTTCACCACGACCCGATAGGTCTTATCAGCCCCCACTGATTCAGTGATGAGATCGATATTGGTACTGATTCGATCCAGGTCCAACATCATAACGGGAATACCGGCGCCTTCCCGTTTCAGCAAATCATTCAGGGCCGAAAAATATGCGTCATGCGGCACGCCTGTATCTGTAGGTTTCCATAGGAGCGCGCCGGTGCCTAGCGTAGCCATTCCACCCACCGCACCTAACAGAACCGAGCGTCTTTTCATCCTAACCGTCCACGCCAAATATCTTTCGAAGATGCGCGTTGAGCATTCTTCCCTGGGGATCCAGTTGCTGGCGAATCGACCGAAACTCCTCAAAACGCGGATACAGCTGACTTAATTGCAGCGCGCCCAGGTGATGAATCTTACCCCAATGCGGACGACCTCCGTACTTCCAGAAAATAGGTTCAATAACATCAAAATAGGGCCGGTAGTCCTCAGGCGCTACTCGATGAACGGAAATCGCGGCGTGATCTTCGTCGCCTGAACTCATGGAAAGCATCGTGTCATCGCGCGACACATAGCGATACTCAAGCGGGAAAACAACATCTATTTTCTGTTCCTTAATTGTTTCCAAAATTTCCTGGAGGCAAGCGGCACCGTTGTGAAGGGGTACTGAATATTCCATTTCATTGAAACGGGTATTCCTGACATTAGTCAGAATTTTATAGGATTCATCTACTCTTTCACTGGGCTCAATCTGTTCTGCCAACGCGTTAACAAGGGGGCCGCGAACGCCTGGCGGCACCTTCATCCATCCCTGCATGATAAGATCGAACCCGGCCTCTTCCTCCGGTGATTGTGGAGGGTTGTTTATGGGCTCATCAGTTTCATCTGTGGCCAGTGCCATTGAATATTCCGAATGAACAAGCGGAAACAACTCAAAATGGCGATGTGTTGATGCCTGTCGATCAAAGTCTTTGAGTAAATCGCTGGTTTTGTCTACCCAGGTTGTTTGTTTTAAACGATAACGCGCGGTGTTCTGCATTGTTATCCGCGTCACTATACCCAGCGCACCCAGCCCAACCCGCGCCGCATCAAACATCCCGGGCTCCGAGCTGTTAGTCAGGTCATGGACCTCTCCACTCGGCGTAATCAATCTCAATTCCGTGACATACCCCGACAAACACTTAAAGTCGATACCGGTTCCGTGAGTGGCGGTTGAAGTTGCTCCTGCCAGAGTCTGACGATCAATATCTGGTAGATTTATGGCTGCCTGTCCGATTCGAGCTAACGGTGCTCCCATATCACTCAAGCGAGTCCCCGCTGCAAAGCATGCGGTGTTTGCCGAACTGTCATAGCTCAAGAGACCCGTCAGTTGATCCAGAACAAGAAGATGACCCTCTGTCGGAACCAAAGGTGTGAACGAATGGCCGGCACCAACGGGCCTAAGTTGACCATGCGTAGAGGCAAGAAAATCTGCAAGTTGATGCTCACTGGAAGGGGAAAACCTTCCTGCTGGGTTCGCAACAACGCTACCAGACCAGTTACGCCAGGGCGTTGCTTGTTGTCCGGGGCGTTGCGCCGCACCGGCACCGGAAACGCCATATAACGCAGCCAGCACACTGCTTGCCAGAAACTTTCTACGCGTCACGTTTCTCATGGCGTGCCTACTGTCATAAATTCAATCAACGCCGCAAAATCATCTTTCTCGCATGCCATGCAATACCCAAGGGGAGGCATATTGTTATACCCCTCTATGGTATGTTGTAGCAGCAGTTCATTACCCTGCTCTAAACGATCAGCCCAATCATCAAATTTACCAACGATCGGCGCCCCACCAACCCCCGTCACATGACAAAGCGCACAACTATTCATCCAGAGCCGCATCAGTTCCGGGTCTGGTGCCGAAATGGCGGTTGTCTTTGTGGTTGTCTTTGTGGGTGCCTCTACGAGTGCGTCATGCTCACTATTTTCACACCCGACACCCATCACAACAAAAATAATGAGCGTCATAACATGCCAGTGGTTTTTCATTTCGTTCCGTGCCTTACCTATCATTACCATCATTGCACCGGAATCCTGAAAACTCAATTTAGCCGCGCGCCCTCAGGATGTTTGAACGACGATCTTCCCCGTCGTGATGCCAACCCGGCGCTAGAAAGAGGTAGCGGAGTTTGTCCGCCGGTTTCTCAGCTGCGCTGATATCGTGCCACAAACTCAGGTATTCGCCCGCGGCTACAGCAGCCGGGTTGTAAGTATTGATGTTCTTGGTCAGCCCATATTCCACAGGCTCTGCATCGAGTTCCCTGGAAAAGGTGCCAAAGATCCTGTCCCAGATGATCAACACCCCTGCATGGTTTCGATCCAGGTAACGAATGTTAGAAGCATGGTGAACACGATGATGTGACGGGGTATTAAACAGCCACTCAATAACGCCAGGCAACTTCCTTACCAGTTCAGTATGCACCCAGAACTGATAAACCAGATTAAGAGAAATGATCGTGAAGATCATCAATGGATCAAACCCCAGTAACGGTAACGGAACCCAAAAAAGGTACTTGTGCACCCGCTCCCCTACCCCCTGCCGCAAAGCCGTTCCAAAATTGAGCTTCACTGATGAATGATGAGGCACATGGCCGGCCCAGAAAACCCGCACCTCGTGATTAGCGCGATGAAACCAGTAGTAAACGAAGTCATCCAGGAAAAACAGCAGGAGCCATGCCCACCATTGTCGTTGAACTACGTCACGCAACGGCGAGAGTTCGTGCAGGTATACGAAGGTAATGAAAGCTGCAAGTTTTGGCAGGAAATCAACGAAGGATGAAAGTACCAGCATGATCATGGAAACGCCGAAATCTTTGGCGGCGTACAGGTTGCGATGTTGACGATGGGAAATTAGAGCCTCGACTACGATGGCCAGAACGAATAGTGGCAGGGCGACGGCTGTGAAGCGGTCGTTGGTGATTTGGGTGATTATCTGGTCGAGTTGCATTCGGGGATTATTGCAGGTTTATGGTTGTTGGGGAGAGTTTCGCGAGCAGGAGATCTCTCCACTCCGGTCGAGATGACGGTTTGAGACGGTCGAGATGACGTCTTGGGGTGCTCGAGATGACGTCTTGGGGTGCTCGAGATGACGGTAGCGTTCCGTTCTCGTCATCCTATACTGGACCTGCAGACCATTGAGAGGGACACTCGAGGGTAG
>JABJED010000261.1 GCA_018665025.1 Gammaproteobacteria bacterium | reverse complement strand
TGTCGAAGATACCCGGATCGTAGATCCTGTGAAGAGCATTATTGGCGTCGATGCAGTTAGTATCTGGACGAACAAGCTGAACCTCAAAAGAGCAGGAGAGGGTTCAGGGTTTGGCTGGCATCAGGATTCACCCTATTGGGCTCACGATAGCGATCACGTGGACCTGCTGCCCAATGTCTATCTTGCCTTCGACGATGCATCTGCGGAAAACGGATGCCTTCGTGTAATCGACAAGAGTCATCTTCGTGGTTGCCTGCCGGGTACGGCAGATGGATCCCAGCTTGGTGGTTTTTTTACCGACCCGGCCTGCTTTGAGGAAAAGGACCAGGTGTTGATGGAAGCCCCGGCTGGCTCGCTGGTGTTCTTTGATCCCCACTCCATTCATGGGTCTGAGCCTAACCTTTCCGGAAATCCTCGTCGTGCGATGGTCATGACTTATCAGCCAGCCAACTTCCCGATGCTTAAAACAGGCGAAGTTCGGAATGTAGGTTGAAAGAGCGCGTTAGATCTCTCCACTCCCTCACTGCGTTCCGTCGGTCGAGAAGACGGTTTTGAGGACACATTCCGTCAGCATTTTCCTGTCATTTCGACTGGAGTGGCGTAGCCACGGAATGGAGAAATCTCGCTGTCGCGAGAATGTAACGTTAGATCTCTCCGCTCCCTCACTGCGTTCCGTCGGTCGAGAAGACGGTTTTGAGGACACATTCCGTCGGTCGAGAAGACGGTTTTGAAGCTACGTTCCGTCAGCATTTTCCTGTCATTTCGACTGGAGTGGCGTAGCCACGGAATGGAGAAATCTCGTTCTCGGGAGAATGTAACGTTAGATCTCTCCACTCCCTCACTGCGTTCCGTCGGCCGAGATGACGGCATCGTGAGTAAGGCCCAATCCCAGGCCGCCATCAACATCCAGAATAGCCCCTGTTGTCCATTCACCCCTTGCCAGGTAGTCAACTGCTTCGGCTATCTCGGTATTGGTACCAATTCGGCCGAGTGCATGGCTGGATGCCATTGAGTTGAGGCGTTCTGCGGATTCTGCATCGTTAAGTAATCCTGCTCGCTGGTAAATTTCGGTAAGGACAGCGCCCGGAACAACACAATTAACGCGAATATTGTGCTCGCCGAGTTCTGCAGCCAGAACCCGCGTTAATGTCTCCAGTGCGCCTTTGGTTGCCGCGTAAGCTGAGGCACCGGGAAATGCCCTGCGGGTATGAATACTGCCGATGAAGATGATTGCCCCGCCGTGTTTCGCCAGATGAGGTTTACACAATCCGGTTAATAGCATTCCGGCGATGACATTGGTTTTGAAGATATCGACAAGCGGGTCCTCTTTCAATGTGTCAATCTCCCCCCTGAGCATGTTCCCCGCATTGCTGACCAGGACGTCGAGTTTGCCGCCGTGCATGACTGCCGACTCGACGGCTTCCTGGCGATCTTCCTCGTTTGTGATGTCTGCTCGCACCGCCAGGCATCTTTCACCCAGCCTTGCGGCGACGGCGTCGATTTTTTCTTGCCTGCGGCCGCAGATGGTGACCGTTGCACCGCGTTCGATATAAAACTGTGCAATACCTTCGCCGATTCCTGAACCGCCGCCGGTCACCAGAACTGAAAGATCCTCAATTGGTTTCATGGTTTTCATCCAGTGCTTTCGCTGTGACAATGAAGTTGTGGTTGATTCCACCAGTCACAATGAGGTTGCGAACTTTCATTGCGGTTTGGTCAGGCTTGCTCGAATTGAACGGGATAAGTACCCCAGTTGTTGCGAAGGGTGTTTAGGTCCAGGGTGGGCTTCCTTGATTTGTGTGGAATCATTTTGTGCTCGAGAAGCGTCTTAATCAGCATGCAGACGATACCATACTGGTGCGTATCTTTGTCAGTGCCGGGGCGGCTGGCAACGCCGCCATCCAGGTCGCGGCCGGTACACATATGGACGCCGGCGCCGAAGGTAAGCCCATACAACTCAGTCTTAATATAGGTAACGTAGCGGTAGGGATTGAATCTCTCAGGGTCATCGCCGAATATGTCCGGGTCTCGGTTTGCAGCGTGAAGATCAAGGATCAGCAGGTCGTCTGGCGTGATGTCCCGAGAAGCGATGGTTAACGGTTCGGTGGGAGTTCGCCATGCAACAGGGCTTGCAGGATGCAGTCGCATACTTTCATGGACACACTTTTGCAGGAGAAGTGGATCTTGCAGCAAAGCTGTTGGGTCCTCTGCCCAGCAAAAAATTTCATGCGCGGCGTGCACCATCGAGTTTGCGGTACTGTGGGAGCCTGCCTGCAGGTAGAAAGAGATCTCTCGCTCGATAAGTTCATCGCTCAGTTCGATGCTGTCTTGATTGCGCAATAGAACGGTTAACACGTCTCTGGGTAGCTCCTCTTCCTTGAGCTCGCCGTTCAAAAACTGACTAATAAGCCGCTGTCTTCTGGACCATGAAGGTTCCAGAAATTTCCTGAATGCTGTTTGTGCTGCTTTTACCTCGGCAATGACTTCGCTCGGATTGCGATCAGAATGAACCAGCGTCGCGCCTTCACTGAACGTTTTAACAATAGCGAGAAGCCGGTCAGTTTCTTCCGGGGTTTTTTGCGGTCGATCAACACCTGCAAAATCGGCAGTCAGGTTCATGGTGACCCGATAACCAAAGTCAACCAGGTCGGTCTCTCCGCGAGTGACCAGCGGGTCTAGCACCCAGGCCAGAGTCTTCGGGAATACACTGGTCTCGTAGTGGTGGGCGTAGTTCCTGTGAAATAGACGCAACTCAAGATGACGGCGAATTTTGTGTTGCTCACCATGCAATGTCAGCAATACGTCTTTCATGATGACTTCACCCGCGTCGTAAAGGCTCTGCCTCAACTTGGGGTTACACAGTGCAGCGTGTACATCTTTGAATCGAGACAACGTTGTTTGTGCCATGGCTTGTTGCCGCGATTATTGTATGAGCTGGTGTATGAATTGGTGTATGAATTGGTGTATGAACTGTCGTGCGAACTGTGGATAGAGTGCCTGATCAAAGTTTCTTTCCCGTAGCGCTTTTGAAGCTTTGGCAAGCTCGGAGATCGTGTGCAGATCAGCCATCAATCTTGTCCTTGGTCAGTATTGAGGAGGAGTACTGTGAGGTTCTCCATCCGGAAATAGGTTTCCTGGGCGGTAGCGGTTCTGTGTTCATCAATTCGCCGCCTACATAGACAGATTTAATTCGGGACTTATCACCGAGTATCGTGACATCAGCGGCGGGATTACCATCAACGAGAATAAAGTCCGCCAATTTTCCGACAGCTATACTGCCTGTTTCTCCGTCGAAACCTGCATGGTTACCACACTGCATGGTCGCGGCGCTGATGGCTTCCAGTGGTGAAAACCCGAGCTCTTTAACAAACACTTCCAGTTCCCTGTAGTGCCACTCACCATAAGGCGTTAGCGAAAATCCGCTCTCGGACCCGCAGAGTATTGGCACACCGTTTTTGTGTGCCTTGTGTATGAGTTCCGCGCTTTCTTCTATCTCCCGACGAAATATCTCTCGAAGATTCTCATCCGCGCCTACGTTGTGACCATGGTCGGCAAGGTTGGCCTGGAAGGTAAATGTTGGGGTAATTGGGACTTTTTTATCGATGACCAGGTCAAGTGTTGGTTCATCCATAAAGGTGGCATGCAGCAGCATGTCCATGCCGGCGATTACGGAGTCCCTGATGCTGTTGGCATCCCGGCAATGTCCCATGACGGGTACCCCCAACTCATGGGCGGTATCGCAAACCAGTTTAAGCTCATCGAGAGACCAGGCCTGGATTTCGCCCTTCATTTTTTGCCTTGGCAGGAGGCCGGTAACATGAACCTTGATCCAATCAACCCCCATTTTGATCTGGCGTCTGACCTCAGTACGAATTTGGTCTGGCGTTGAGACAACTTTTGCATATCCGCGTAGGCCAGCGTCCGGTATCAATCGACCTGCCGTGCCGCCGACAGAGGTTAACAGTGCATTGCCGCCAGATAACATTCGAGGACCCGGTATGACGTTTGCCTCTATGGCATCCCGAAGGTCAACGCCAATATCGAAAATACAGTCCGGGTCGACGAACGCGGTGACACCAGCCTGCAGTAGCTTCTTGACATTTTGCCCGGCGATGATTGCTGCCAGTGCTTCTCTTCTGTGGAAAAATAATTCGTCGTTGGAAGAAGGCTCGTCAAATGTCATGTGGCAATGAGCGTCAATCAGCCCAGGCATCAGCGTTAAACCGGAGGCGTCCAGGCGCGTGCCATTAACGTTACCGCTTACCGCTTGCTCATCGACAGCGCTTATTCGGTCACCGGTAATGGTGATGGTGGCAGGGTAAGGGTCTCTTCCTGTGCCATCGATAATAGTGGCGTGTTCTACTATTTTCACACTCATTGGTTAATCAACGACCATATTTTTAAGGGGGTGGCTGGCATATCGATGTGGTCGATATCCAGCGCATTGACAATAGCATTTATCACCGCTGGGGGTGCGCCGATGGCTCCAGCCTCTCCACAGCCCTTGATACCCAATGGGTTGCTAAGTGTCTGGGTGTTGATGAACGCGGTGTTAAAGGATGGCAGGTCATCAGCGCGGGGCATGCAATAGTCCATAAAGGATCCGGTCAGGAGCTGCCCTTGCTCATCGTAAACGGCGTGTTCCAGCAGTGCCTGGCCAATGCCCTGGGCGATCCCACCGTGCATCTGGCCATGGACTATCATAGGGTTGATGACGGTGCCAAAATCGTCAACTGCCACGAAATTCAGAATGTCTGTGGTGCCGGTCTCGGGGTCGATCTCCACTTCGCATATATGACAACCGGCGGGGAAGGTGAAATCAGGTGGATCAAAAAATGCGTCTGCCTTTAGTCCGGGTTCAAGTTCATCGGTTGGAAAAGATTGCGCGACATATGAGGCCAACGCGATTTCAGCAAACGCCATTCGGGCATTGCTGCCGGCGCTGTAGAACTCACCTTCTTCGAATTCAACCGATTCTGGAGCCACATTCATATTGTAGGCAGCGATCCTTTTCCCTTTCGCCACAATTTTGTCGCAACCGATGGCAAGTGCTGACATGCCAACGGGACCGCTCCTGGACCCAAAGGTGCCCATCCCAAACTGCACTTTGTCAGTATCGCCGTGAATAATTTCAATCTCATCCATACTGATACCAAACTTGTCAGCGACCAGTTGTGCAAAAGTTGTCTCATGACCCTGCCCATGGGAGTGTGATCCGGTCAATATCTCGACTGAACCGGTTGGATTAACTCTAATCTGCGCGGATTCCCATAATCCCGCACCGGAACCGATTTCCCCGAGTTTTTGCGACGGTCCTATACCCGCAGCTTCGATCCATGTGGCAAGACCTATTCCACGTAACTTACCCCGTGACCCGGACTCAGCCTTGCGTGCTTCAAAACCTTCGTAATCGATCATTTCCAGCGCCTTGTCCAATTCCAGGTCGTAGTCACCCACGTCGTAGATTGAAAGTACCGGCGTTTGGTAAGGAAACGTACGGATGAAGTTTTTACGACGTAGCGCTACTGGATCGACGCCGAGTTTTCGGGCCGCCAGGTCAACCAGTCGCTCGATTACAAAGGCAGCTTCAGGCCTGCCCGCGCCGCGGTATGCATCGACCGGCGTCGTGTTGGTATAGACCGCCGTGACTTCGGTGTAGATTGCCGGGATTGTGTACTGGCCCGATAGCAGTGGACCGCACATGTAGGTCGGAATGAGTGAGCCAAATGTAGAAAGGTATGCACCCATATTGGCCGTGATTGAGACATGCAGTCCGGTAATCCTGTGCTCTGAATCAAGCGACATTTCGGCATGAACCTGCTGGTCGCGCCCATTCGCATCCGTTAGGAAGGCTTCGTTTCGATCGGCGGTCCATTTTATTGGGCGTCCTACAAGTTTGCTTGCCCAGGTGCAGATGACTTCCTCAGGGTAGTTGAATGCCTTCGAACCGAAACCCCCGCCGACATCTTCGGATATGACACGAAGTTTGTGCTCAGGCGCAAGGCCAATGACCGCCGACAGGGTCATTCGTAGGCCATGTGGGTTCTGGGAAGCTATGTAGACCGTATAACGATCGTCCCTTTTGTCGTAGAAAGCATTAAGCGCACGGGTTTCCATGGCATTTGGCGCAAGCCGGTTGTTGTAAAGGTCCAGTTCAATCTTGTGGCTGGCGCAGTCAAAGGCAGCTCTGGTCTCATCTTTATTGCCCAGTTCCCAGTCGAAGGCAACGTTACCTGGGACGTCATTGTGGACAGATGATTCATGACCTGCGGCGCTTTTTGATGAGACTACTGCGACCAGTTCTTCGTATTCAACATCGATCATTTCGGCTGCGTCACGCGCCATTTGCCGAGAATCCGCGATAACAACCGCGACGGGGTCGCCTACGTGCCGTACTTTCCC
>JABJED010000260.1 GCA_018665025.1 Gammaproteobacteria bacterium | reverse complement strand
AGCTAACCGTCAATGAACCCCCAGCCTTCGATGAACAGTGGGATGGTTGGGGACAACTCATGTTCGATCGCATGGAAGACTATGTTGGTGCACGAAGTCCCGCGAGAGATCGAGCGGGACCGAACGGACTTGAAACCGACATAATGGTCGCAAAGGTCGGAGATGACTTCGAGCAACTATACGCCGGCTCGCCCTTTCAGTTCCAGGTCGACGAACACATCGCCATGTCCGTGCGACGGCCAGAAAGAAAATTGTTCAAGCTAGCTCAATTTATCAAAAAACCAGTGTCACTGGCGCCCGAACTGTTCAGGACTTACCTGGCAGGACGATACGCTACTCTCGCAGCGACAATGCCTGGACTACGAGGCATGATCGTTAACTTTCGAACCAACCTGGACGTGATGAGTGAATTTTTTGCCGCAGATGCTGAAGGGTTTACTTCGGAAGGTATTGCACGAAGGGAGACGTTCTATGAAGGCTGGGATGTCCTCGTTGAATACTGGTTTGATGAACCAACACAGTTTTCGTCTGCTCGACTGTCTACAGATTTCTCGCCATTGTTTGAATTTGAATCAGCGTTTTGCTCGGCTGTTTTTTACAGAGAAGTCGACGAGACTGTCGCTGTTCTCCCTAAAAGGAATACGCCCCCGCCGTTTTACCACCGATAGATAGATATTGAACTGCCTGGGCAATCTTGCCTAAGGCAATGCCTACCGTTAACCTGAGGCACGACCCGCGTCAGTCAGAGGCATCAAAAGCTTCATAAAAGTGCTTACGGCACATTGAGACGTATCGGTCGTTTCCTCCGATCTCAACGCTTTCCCCGGAAGTAATAATATTACCGTCCAGGTCCTGGCGAATCACCATTGTTGCTTTACTGCCGCAATGACAAATCGCCTTAATCTCTTTCAGGTTGTCTGCAATCGCCAAGAGATACTTACTTCCCTCAAAGGGTTCCCCCTGGAAATCAGTTCGTAATCCATAAGCAAGTACAGGGATGTCCAGATGATCGCTGATCCGGCCAATCTGCAAAACCTGCTGTTTAGAAAGGAACTGGGCCTCATCGATCAATACACAATGAAGTGGTTTTTCACTCATCAGCGAACTTACCATCGCGAACAAATCCTCATCGGGTCGTATCGAGACTGCTTCGGACTGTAAACCGATCCGGGATGTGACCATACCCTGGCCGTATCGATCGTCAAGAGATGGCGCCAGCACGATGGTGTTCATACCACGCTCTCGATAGTTGTAGCTGGCTTGCAACAACGCAGTGGATTTGCCTGCATTCATCGAAGAGTAGTAAAAGTAAAGTTTGGCCATAGCGAGCTATAATGCTGAACGAATATTAATGGGATTAGGTTTTATGACGACGACAATTTATGGGGTATCGGGCTCAAGGGCCATTCGTTCACTTTGGGCCATCGAAGAAGTCGGGCTTGAGTATACACACGTTGCGACTCACTTTTTTAAAGACTCCAAAACTGACGACTACCTATCCGTCAATCCCAACGGACGGATTCCGGCACTGGTGGATGGGGACGTCACCCTGTTCGAATCCATGGCGATTAACCTGTACCTGACCAAAAAGTATGCACCGGCGCTCTACCCGGAGTCTGAAGGCGAACAGGCTAAAGCAATTCAATGGAGCGTTTGGGCGATCAGTGAAATCGAGCCACAACAGATGCAGATCGTGATTCAAAAGATCTTCAACCGGGATAACATTGACCAGTCCACAATCGACAGCGCGACCGGAAACCTGCAGCGTCCTCTGGCCGTTCTCAACGAACACCTCGCTGACCGGGAATATCTGCTGGGCGACTCTTTTACCGTCGCCGATCTGAACGTTTCTGGCGTGATGCTGCTGATGCAGATGATCGAGTTTGATCTATCAGCCTACCCGAACATCAAAAACTGGACGGAACGCTGTTACAGCCGGGATGCACTGAAACGGGCCCAGAGCCTTGACTAGGCTTTAGTCCCTGGCAAACCTCGTCGCGGCAAACGCGCCATTGCGCCTATCTTTCTGATGAGTGACCTTGCATTGCTCATTGCCGATCGACACGCTCACCCATTTCTATGAGGTGCCGCTATAATGACGATTCAGCTTAATTATTGAGCCCTGAATGGCTGACATCAACATTGAAAATTTCTATAAGCACATCGCCAGGATACTGAGTATCTTGTATGAGGCATTTCCGTCGAAATCGCCTCTGTACGTGGATGATGTCGCCGGCGTGGATGACCCGGACGAATATGGCCTGCACAGCCCAGACTACACTGCCGGTTTTTTCGCGATGCTGTGGCTCGCCGACGAGCAATACATCCGGTACATGGACACGATCAGGCAGGACGGCGTCGATCAGGCAGTGCTAACGCACAAAGCATTCCTGAAACTAACACAGGTATCTGACCCTATTTATCAGGCAACGGTCTATCAAACAGACGACAGTCACGTGGTCGGCACGACTCAAATGGAGGAAGCGGGGTCACCGCCCTCTGTTATTGAAGACCATATGCTGGTGATCAACCAACTACGACACGCACTTCGAAGTGGCGATTCAATCGCGATCGCCAAAGTAGTCAGGCATATCCTGCATAGCTAGGGGTCTACACTTCTCTATCCGGATTACTGCGTATCGCCGGCATCCAAGAACTGCGCGATTGCAACTACAGCCATCTAAGATGGCGCTGCTAATCACATCGCATCTTCAATGGAAGCGCGGACAATCAACAGGCGCTCGCTGGTCGCTCCTGAGCCGCTACCGCGCTTTTCCAATTCAGCAATCGTCTCTTTACCCGAGACAATTTCACCAAAGATAGTGTGTTTACCGTCAAGCCAGGGAGTGGCAACGAAGGTAATAAAAAACTGGCTGCCATCAGTTCCGGGACCACGGTTGGCCATACTCAGCAGACCGGGTCGGTCATGACGGGCTTCTGGCGAAAATTCACCGTCGTATTGGTATCCAGGGCCACCCTGACCAATACCCAGCGGGTCGCCGCCCTGGGCCATAAAGCCACTAATAACGCGATGGAAGACCACATCATCGTAAAACCCAAGTTCCGTCAGGTAAATGGTGCTGGTCACATGCATCGGCGCGATGTCAGAGAAGAGCTTGAACCTCATGTCACCCACATTGGTTTCAAGCTTCCAGATGATTTCCTCGCCGGGTTCAAAGATCATGAGTTCGGGAGACTGAAGATTTGATTTCCAATCGGGATCGGACTTGTCGATGTTTATTCCAGCAGTGTCATCCATTGATGCATCATTAGCATTAGCATTAGCATTAGCATTAGCATTAGCATTAGCATTAGCATTAGCATTAGCACTTGCCATCGCAGCAGGCGCTGTCTGTTCGACCTCGGCTAACAAGGGTTCATCAGGCAATTTTTGTTCTTTGGACGCTTCGGGCGCACACGCCGTTGATATCATTAGCATGCTAACCAGGAGTAATCGCTTCATGTTTGTTCCTTAATTTCGTTTATTAACTGCTATGGCTGATCCTGACCGAATTGTGGCACAAGCCTAAGCTTCCTTCCTAATTACGCGACCTGATACAACACCCAGTCATCATAACCCACGAGAACAGATTTCATTCCAGCCAATGCCTCATCCAGATCAACGTCTCCGGTATCTACCAGCAGCGGACGACGTTCAAGCCTCAACAGTTTGGACTTGGTCGCGACAATCTCCAGGTTGCGAACCCCAACCCGTCGAATGACTCTAGCGCTAAGCTGCTGATTTCCCCTGCCGAAGACATGACCTTGTCCACCAATGGCCGTGACGACAATTTTTACCAAAGGCGCATCTTCTATCCATTCCATAATTTGATTCTCCGAGACATCGGCTGCCACGAGTTCACCATTGCTGACTACATCGATGCCCAACAGGGTGGATTCAAGACCCAGGGAGTCCATCAGTGTCGCAACGGTAGACCCGGAGCCCATAAGGTAAAGCGCCTCTGAATCCATGTTTTCAGTGAAGTAAGCTGCAATATCCTGAACGACCAGCGCATCAACTTCCTTACCCCCCACTTTGGTCTGCTGGACGTACCGAAGATCATCGGGCACCGGTAACTCACCATAGAACCGGGTTTTCACAATGCCTTCACGGAACGAACTTTCGTCAATATCCCGCACTTCGGATTTCACGACTGACAGGATTTCCCCCGCGAGCATTTTATTGACGAGTGTTGCCGCCGCAACGGGCGTGGTCGCAAAGACGCCCGAGTGCATCTTCACGCCACAGGGAATTCCCAGCACCGCCGCTACATTCTGAATGCTGTCGGCAACATCCCTTGCTGTACCGTCACCGCCCGCAAATAGCAGTAGGTCAACGCCTTGTTCACATAACAAACGAACACCCTGACGGGTGTCTTCAGCCGATGTGTCGGCGGCTATCAAACCACCAACCAGATGACAGGTGATACCCAGATGGCCAAGGCTGTCCCCACCCATCTCACCAGGCACGGTGAACCATTCGATGCCATCATGAACAATACGCTCAAGGCAAGCCTCTGCCCGGTCAGCGACTTTACTTTGTCCACCAAGCAACATTGCTTCGCCATAAACACCATCACTGCCCTTCAGGCCTACCGGCCCACCCACACCCGCTTTGGGATTCAGCAGCAGACCAACCTTCATCTTCCGGTCGGTCATGAGTGCTGCGATAACGACGTTTGTCCAATGGCTGCCAATCTTTCGCGGACACGTTTACCGAAATTCATCGCGTCACAAAAAGATTCAATTTCGTTCGCGCTTACCGGAGAAGGCACAAGGTCCTCCAGCGACACCTCCATATCAATGTCACACTTAATCCTGGTGATTTCCTGGAACATTCGAACCCTGTGTTCACATTCCAGCAAAGTCTGTTTCGCTTTGCTGGCACCGCGAAGCCCGATGTTTTCTATTT
>JABJED010000037.1 GCA_018665025.1 Gammaproteobacteria bacterium | reverse complement strand
GTGCTTCAGGGCCTCAGGTAATTGAAGGCTTTCATGGGGTGCCCTACGACGCACCGATGACAAGACTTCGAGAAACGATCGAGATCTGCCGTAATATCTGGCTAAGGGAAGATAAACTCCAGTATCAAGGGAAGAAATACCAAATTCCACTACCGCCTGAACAGGGCACTGGACTTGGTATACCCCTTAAGATAATTAACCACCCATATCGGGAAGAAATTCCGATTGCGCTTGCAACCCTCGGCGAGAAAAGTGTTGAGATGACAGCAGAGCTTGCCGATGCCTGGCTACCTGCTTTCTACATGGCAGAAGGGGCAGATTCTGTCTGGGGCGAGGCATTGAAGAAAGGTAATGCCAAGCGCGACCCGGGACGGCCACCCCTGGACATCTACGCAGGAGGAGCAGTCGCAATCGGAGATGGCCTTGAGTCTTACCGCGACATGTCACGACCTGGGATAGCATTGTATGTTGGTGGTATGGGTGCGAAAGAGAAGAATTTCTATAACCAGGTGTTCCGAAAATACGGCTATGAAGAAGAAGCAGAAACTATCCAGAATCTCTTTCTTGCTGGTCGAAAATCAGCCGCAGAGGCTGCCATTCCGGACTCTTACCTGGAAGCGACTTCACTGGTTGGTCCTGAGGGATTCGTCGTTGATCGTCTGCAGGCTTTGAAAGAGCATGGCGTTACGTCACTCAACGTAGGCTTTCTTGGAACGACGACCGCTGAACGAGTCTCTAACTGTGACAAACTTAACAACTTGATCGCGAAGGCTCTCTGACAGAAGGAAAAACGGGCCAACGGCCCTTTTTTCTCAGAAAATTTTGACTATTTTCCTGGAAGAAGAGATTTAAACTCCTCCAGGTATTCAGCAGAGAGGTACCGTCTTAATTCGCCAGCATCCAGAAAGGTGGCATTGCACGTCGGGCAACACTCAAACCGAATGCTCAGCGGATCCTCCAGTTTACGCTGATCCATGATTTTGTCGCACTTCGGGCAGTCCACATAAACCAGTTCGTCGTATGTGGACCCAACCTCATCGCTGCCTGAGTCGATTTCTTCTTTACCAAATAACCCAGGCAATAATTCCTGAGTGAGTTGGTCAAAATACAAACCATGGCAATTTTCGCATTGTTCTACCTTGGTCTCCTCGTTCAGGACGGTACTCATCTCCCCATAACACTTCGGACATTCCATGAGTTTAATGCCTCACTAAGCTATACTTTTGAGTTGAAACGCTAGCGCATTTTAATTGAAACTGTAACAACCTGCGCCCCTTGTTTACTGAACTTAAGGTGCCAGCGCAATCTACCAAAAAACCCTTTCCTGGGTTTCCGACAAAAACTAAATCGCTCCCTCAATCAGAATTTCAATCAGTGCAGCGATGACCCAGGTCAGTGGTGGCAGGATGCCAAACAGGACTAACGCTCTGATACGATCCGTAAACGGCCATTCCTTGATCGCCGTAATTCGATCACGATAGATGAGAAGGTCAATTTTTGAGGGATGATCTTCACCCATTAACAGGGAACCTTCCAATGCCTTGGGGTTGCCAGAGAGCGCGGCGTTGATGGAATTCAGTTCCTGCGCCTTCTCGGAGCACATTCGAGCTTTGAACCGATTAAATGGAATAACGTAAAGGCTGATAATAACGAGTGACGGCAGGTACCAGGGCATCATCATCAGCATCATTTCACCCACCCCAAGTTCTCCTTCTGTGTATGCAATGTTACTGAGTGAAACAATACAAAGCCCAAAAATGTATAGGCCCACGTGGCGGACCATCGCATTAGCCAGTGTTGAATAGAATTCTGTGTTGAGCAGGTCGATCCTGATTCGGTCTACTATCCGCACCAGACAAATCAGTTGCCGGAGGATGATATCAATAGAGAAGATAATGAGTATCCATTGAACATAGTAGAGAAATACAATGCCACCAAACAGCAGGTTCGAATGCCAAATATTGACCTTATCATTTAACTGCAGGTGGACATAAACACAAATCGCCGCCACCAACAGTTCAACAATAATCATACGGTTGCCCGGCTCAATCACTGATATTACCTGCCCAAGACTGCGATCGAACGACAGGAACCGCAACAGGTCGCGGTGCCAGCCCCGGCCCATTGCCAGATAAAAAATCAGAAAAAAACTGCTGATGGCGGTAAAAGCGATCGAGTTCCGGTACATGTCCGGATCCGGGTAGCGCACCACAATCAATATGATAATCGCGATGATTGTCATTATCAAAAATGCCCCGAACCCAAGCAGCCAATGTGACAGCCCGGTGCGGTCCAGCTGTGTCAACACCCAGAGGTGACTGAGCCCAGGAGTAGGAGCGTCAATCTGTGCTGTTTCTTCAAAGACGAGTTCAGTAATGTTGTGTTCTCCTGAGATCTCTTGATTATGTCATACCCAACCGAATATGGTTGAATGAAGCTTGCCCAGGCACATTGGAGGCAGACAAGCTGGCAGATATCATTGCTATTAAAAGAAACCTGCTGGAAGACATCAGTCTTATGCAACATGTACCGTTTGAGATGAAAGATGGCCGAGTCTTCAAAATGCCCTGACAGTGATGACCTGCAACACCTGCAGGACTTCCTGGCAGACAAGCGTAACCTGGTGGTTTTATCTGGTGCTGGCATCAGCGTTGGTAGCGGCATCCCGACCTATCGTGACAAAGCCGGAAATTGGAAGCGTAGTAACCCAATACAACACCAGGACTTTATGTCGAGGAAATCAGCACGACAACGGTATTGGCTTCGAAGCTACAGCGGCTGGCCCGCGGTTGCTTCGGCTGTCCCATCGCCCAGCCACCGTGCTATCGCGGAACTGGAGCGACGCAAAATTGTGAAGATGGTCGTAACACAAAATGTGGATCGACTGCATCAACATGCAGGATCACGAAACGTCATAGATCTTCATGGCCGACTCGATGAAGTAATCTGCATGTGTTGCCAGAAGGTGATCCCAAGGCACGACCTGCAATCAAAACTAACGTTGCTGAACCCGTCTTTTTCCCAGCAAGGTGAGATAGCACCCGATGGCGATGCTGAGGTCGCAGAAGGTTCAGTACCCTTTGTTGCAGTTCCACCCTGTGAAAATTGCGGCGGGATATTGAAACCTAATGTGGTGTTCTTTGGAGACAACGTAAACAAGTCCATTGTGCAGCGCGTCTATGACGGTATCGATGACAGCGATGGCATGCTTATCGTCGGTACTTCACTGAAAGTATTTTCCGGTTACCGGTTCTGTCGTTACGCGGCGCAGCAGCGCAAACCAATCGCATCGATCAATCCCGGCCTATCCCGTGGAGACAAGCTGATCCAGACTATCGTCCGTAGCGATTCAGATGACGTACTGACGCCGGTCCTCAAAAACATCATCTCATCAGTCCGTTAAAACGTTCCGCAACATTTCATCCAGCGGTGTAAGCGTTAACCCAAGCAGATTAGTGGCTGCCCTGGTATTGATGGCATCGTCATGGTCAAGCACACCCAGCATGGCCCTTGTGATTGGCGGGTTAGAACTTGTTTTTTCGAGAACCCAGGCTAGCGAGTACCCTAGCGCTATCGGTAAAGATAAGACTGTCGGTCTGTTAACGAGCAACCTACCCGCTCGTTCGATCAACGCCTTTCGCGTTAATGATTCCGGACCAGCAAGTTCGATAATTCGGTCCGCGGGTATCAGCGATACAGCAGACATAATGGCATCGACCACATCCATACTATAGATGGGTTGCTCAAGACTGCTGCTTCTAAAACATAATGCCAGGCCTGACGCACCATTTTTCGCGAGAGCCCGGGATGCATAGTCTCCGGGACCAAGCACCATAGGGACCCTGATGACAGTGGTTGGAATGGGGCCGGCCTGGAGAATAGCATCGGAAGCTGCTCTTGATACAAAGCAGCTATTGTCTGACGAATGCTCACTTCCCAGGATTCCCAGCGTCACGATGTGACTGGCATCAAGGTTAGCTTCGACTAATGCTGCCGAAGTTTTTTGGTGTGCCATTTCAAAGGTGTTGGCGGCAGATTCCTTTATAATTCCCACCAGGTGAATAATGACCTCAGCACCCTGCCCCGCCAGGTTAATGCCAGCAGAATCCGTATAACTGACTACCCGAATATTTACTTCAAGCCCTTCCTGACGAAGCGCGGCTGCCGCTTTTTCGGATCGGACAATGGCAACAACCTCATCATTAGGTCGTGTTTCATTTATTCGGCGAATCAAGCGGATTCCGAGGTGTCCGTTCGCGCCTGTTATCAGTAATCGCATGCTGTGTCTTTCTCATCATTTAACGCAAGGTCCCGCAGACAAGTTACGTTAAGCAAGTTGTAATGTGGCATTATGCGTTCTTTATCTAACACCGCCAATGTGAATGTCACAAATACTTACCCTACCAAACCTATTGAGTTTATCTCGAGTAGGACTGGCGATCATCATGGCGTGGAACGTATACCATTCGAATTGGTACGTAGCTGTGGCGATTCTCTGGACCGCTATCCTTACCGACATACTCGATGGCTACCTGGCCCGTAAGAAAAACCTGACCTCGGCAATAGGGGGATTGATGGACCATGGCAGCGATGCTTTTTTTGTGACCTTAACGATTGCTGCACTTACCCATCACGAATGGGCTCCAGTCGTTTTGGTGTGCATCATTCCAGCCGCATTCGTACAATACATGCTTGACTCAAAAGCGTTGGCGGGGCAGCCACTAAAGGCAAGCTCACTCGGGAAATACAACGGGATAAGCTACTTTGTGTTCGCCGGGTTCCCTGTCATGCAGCTGACGCTAGGAATCACATTAATCCCTTTTAGCTGGTTCGTTTGGATAGGCTGGGGCCTGGTAGTAACCAGCGCAATCAGTATGGTGGACCGTCTCGTTACTTTACTTTCAAACAAGCAATGAAGCGACGAATCAAACGGGGCGGTCTACGAATAACTCCCGGTTGGCCAGTGGCAAAAATACGACACCAATGACGGCGTTAAAGACCACGAAAAAAGTGTGCATGATCATTGAAAAAACGCCGACCTCTGGAAAATCAGGGAACAGCACCGCCCATAGGAGCAAAGCCCCCGCGTGAAACGGTAGTGGTAAAGCCGCCGCTAGAAAGATCACCGGAAGGAACGCCAGCATCTGACCAAAGCTGACGTCGACGCTGAACAGACTGAGCGCGAGGCTATACACGACGACAGCGCCAATCAAGTTTGGCGCTTTGCAAAGCAGGAGCAACACATAGTGCTTGAGCTCTGCCTGCCTCAAGGCATGAAAAATCGGTTTGTCCCGAATCGTTGAGTTCTTAAACACATGCCCCCTAAAATAGGCAACGTGCAACGGAAAATAAAGAAACGCAATCACAAACACACTGAGCATAATCTGTGGCAGAGGAAGGCTAACCGCGGCTTCCTGTACAAGATCAAAATACAGGGCGACTCCAATAGCAGAAAAAATCAGCAACTGGTAGATCTCGACGATCCCCAAAAGGACCATGGTCGACACTGCCTTCCAACCAGGAACGTCATAACGACGCAGTAGATACAACGACATTGCGCCCTTGCCTACCTGCTCATTAACCAGGGACAAAATATAAGCGCTGGCTCTGATTGGCAGGACGTTCGTGAGTTTGATTTCTGGCGTGTTAAACCACCTGATCGCTCGCCAGGTAGCATGGGAATCAACAAGGAAAAAAAACAACGAATAGGGAATCATGAGCGCCAGCCACATTGACCAGTCTGCATCCCGAAAAAAATTGCTGAGATACTCGAGCGTTGTTAACCCATCTCGCGCGGCCGAGGCTTCGATTCGCGTGAACACCAGGTAAAAGCAGCCTGCAGCAAGCAACCAGGTAACCATCCTGAACAGCGTGGATTTCAACTTGCTTTGCGGTGCCGTTGAGCCCGGTTCTGACATTTCTGTTTCGCTAATTGCCTTATCTCCTTATCTCTTTTACGCTTGTTTTTTTTTAATAATTAGACATTTACAAGCGGCCAGTCTGGCAAACACCTTACCACGGGTACGAATAATTCTCATCAGGACACCTTGTGCAGTGATTGCAAAGGACTCCCATGAAAGTTATCTTACCCACCGCTATTCAGGGGTTTTCAACATCATGTCGCGCGGACTAAAGTGGTTTTTCGGTTTTACCATCACGGTATTTATTGCCGTCGGTGCAGTTCTCTTTCTGGTTCGCTCGCACGATGGACCGATGGAAATCCTCTCGGGTGGGCCGTTTCAGACAGGCGAACTCGTTGCTGCTTCTGACGACTGGTCGTTCCTCACCGATCATGCAACTTTAGAAATGCAGACAATGGCCCCGCCCAGGTCTCGAACCATGTGGCTCGCTGTTTATGACACCCGACTGTTCGTTATTAGCGGCTATATGAACTCTCGCGTGGGCAAGATCTGGAAGCAGTGGCCGCACCAGGTTAAGGAAAACAATCTTGCCATTGTTCGGGCCGATGGCAGGCTCTATGAACTGCAATTAATCAGGTACAAAGAAGGTAAGTTCATCGGTGGTGTACTTGAACTGTTTAATCAAAAATATGGCCAAAGCCTTTCCACAGACAGTATCGATAATAGTAGTACCTGGCTATTCGAACTGACGGCTCGTTAATCGTCTTCTTTATATCAGATATCCTGTACTGCCCTGGCAACACGTGATCATCGGCCGGAATAGCACTTTGCCTTAAAACTCAAACGAATATTACTTGCCGTATCGGCGTTCCCGTTGTTGATAGACCCGAATCGCTCGCCAGAAATCAATCATTCGAAAAGCAGGCCAGTAAACCACGGTGAAATAGAGCTCTGAGTAGGCACTTTGCCAAAGCAGAAACCCCGACAAACGTTCTTCACCAGAGGTCCGAATGATCAGGTCAGGATCAGGTATGCCCTCGGTATACAGGTGACTGGCGAACATTTCTTCATCTATATCCTGCAAAACGATCTGCTTATCCTGGATCTGTTTCGCGATGCTCTTAACGGCATCAACGATTTCCTCCCTGCCCCCGTAACTCACAGCAATGTTCAACTGAAACCGATCATGATCTTTGGTGAGCTCTTCAGTTTTCTCGATTTCCGTGATCATTTCTTCGGACAGGTTTTCTCGCTGGCCAATGACCTTGATCTTCACCCCCTCTCGCCTGATAACAGGGTCTACCTGATATTGTTTCAACTTCTTTAATATCAGGTCCATGAGGTAATCGACCTCGTTCTCTGCGCGTTTATGATTCTCTGTTGAGAATCCGTACAAAGTGACGATCTTGATATCCAGCCGCCAACACCACCGGAGAAAGTCTTCCAGTTTTTGTGAGCCGGCGTTATGTCCTTCATTAGAGGCAAGCCCCTTTATCTTCGCAAAGCGGCGATTGCCATCAACAATCAGACCAATGTGGTGGGGCCTTGGGCCATTTTTAATTTGCGACCAGAGAAAGGGTTCGTAAAGCTTGTAGAGGATTGAGGGTATATTCACACGGGCATTCGCTGATAATTTCTGACTACTTGACAGAACACAAGGATAGCAGTGATTGCTAAAGTAATGAACGGGGATCAAGCCCAGGATTCACACGACCACTACTTCACCTATTGATGAGGCGAGCATCGTATATTCGGTCGCCACATTTATATTCAGGAAACAACGCCGCAATACACTTTTTTCAAAGATCGATGAATCACCATCCCCCGGTGAAAACGATTCCCCACTACGACCTGTTTGATGGTTTCCACCAGCGTCGACGGGTGAACTTCAGTGCCACCCAACTCGACGAGATCTGGCGGCGGTCGACGTCCGGATTCAATTCAAATGCTTCACTCAGGGGGCAGGAAGATTCCTAAAATTGATATCGGTGCGGGAACAGATCTCGTCCTAATCGTAGAAAATTTGTAGACAACCACATCTGTTTCCAGGTTCACCGGTGCAAAATCAACACGGGACAGTTCATCTGGCAGATCTGGATCAGTCTCGCGATTTGGCAGATAGAAAGGAAAACATGGTCGATTATTCACGTTGCAATACAACGCGACATGCCTATAATGGTCCGACCAAATTGGTCTGACCGATTCGGTAGGGCCAAAATGGTCATACCAAACAAGCCAAATACAGACAAATACAACCGAATAAAGAAAAAGACTATGTCTACAGCACCGTCTAAAGCAGAAGAAATTATCGCTGTGTTAAGAAGCGAGATCCTTAGGGGCCAGTACCGACCCGGCGAGCGATTGCCATCCGAGCGAGACTTGGCCGCGCGTTTCGAGTCTAACCGGGGCGCAATCCGTGAAGCTATAAAGAAGTTGGAACAACTGGGCATAGTGGCCGTAGCACCTGGCGGAGTCCGGGTCTTGCCCGTCGAAGAAGCGACGCTGGAAGTTCTTGGCTATCTTCTGGAACTCGGGGAAATTCAAAAACCTGAGCTTATCAGCCAAGTATTAGATGTCCTCGCTGTAATGACTTCGTTGTCAGCGCGCTCCGCAGTCGTGGAAGCCAACGACGAAAATATCACAGACATGGTCCAATTGGTCGATCAACTCGTAGATACCATAGGTGACAAGGAGCGGCATGCACAGGTCTGGATACAATTCAGCGACAAAATGATGTCAATCCACAGAAATCTCGTCCTGCGTCTGGTCGGTAATGGACTACGAACGCAGTTTATGAGTAGCACCATGAATTTAGGATTCGAGCCAGTCATCGACCTATCGGCTGTGAAGCAGCAACTGATCAGACTTCGAGACTCGATTAAGTCCCGGGATGAAGTGAACGTTCGAGATGCCGTTATTCAACATTTTCAAATCATTAAAATCGGATTGCTGGAATCAGCCGTTGCAGCCGGTGCGGATGCAGAAAGGAGTATGGGTAATGCCTAACGCCATCAAAGGAATCATGACCATAGCGGTACTGTTTTTTGCCGTTATCGTCGCTTACGGATTGGTCAAATCTGCCCCGGAGCCTGATAAGTTCACCCGTGCAGAGAGCACGACCAGTATTCGTGTATTGGAAGTTAATCGGGAAAGAGTCCGTTTAGAGGTTAGTTCCCAGGGCAGCGTAATGCCCTATAAGGAAAGTGAACTGATACCAGAGGTTAACGGCCGAGTTTCGTGGATGTCACCAAATCTTCTTCCAGGTGGATACTTTACCAAAGATGAAGTGCTGCTCCGAATAGACAATAGCGATTACCGCTCAAAGGTCGCCCGCAGTCGGGCAGGTTTAAGCCGCGCCCTGGCAGAGGAAGAGCTCGCCAGATTCGAACTTGGACGGATGGAAGAGCTTGTAAAGAAAAAACTGACCAGCCAGTCAAGTCTGGAAACAGTGCTTCGAAACCATCGAATTGCGCAAGCCGTGCTACAAGATTCAAGAATCGCCCTGGAGCAAGCAGCGCGGGATCTGCAGCGTACAGAAATAAAAGCCCCATATGACGGTCTGGTTCGATCCGAGAAAGTTGACCTTGGTCAGTATGTCAGCCGCGGTATGGGGATCGCGTCAATCTACGCAGCACAGTATGCAGAAGTCAGGCTGCCGCTCGCTGACAAGCAACTAGCTTATCTTGATCTTCCGCTCGGCCACCGCGGAGAACTCGCTGCTGAAGTCGCGCCTGAGGTGCTGCTGTTTACGGATTATGGCGGCAAGCATTATGAGTGGATCGGCAATCTGGTCAGGACAGAAGCGGAAATAGACTCAAAAAGCCGCATGGTGACTGCTGTTGTTCGGGTCAATAACAACGACAACGTCGACCAGCCTGACCTTCCAATCGGGCTTTTTGTGAACGCCAGGATCAAAGGGCGTTGGGCAGAAGGTGTTGTCACCATTCCCCGTGCAGCCCTGCGCAACCAGAACAAGGTTTTGGTGGTCGATAAGGAAAATCGCCTCCACTACCGCAATGTGGAAATCCTCCGATTCGAAAGCGACAACGTCATCGTGTCCGACGGTCTCGAATCCGGCGACGTGGTGAATATTTCACCTTTGCAAACTATCGTTGAAGGTATGCGAGTCAAACCGATGCTGCAGTCAGGTAGTAGTTAACCTTTATGGACAATCATAAATTTCTGACCTGGTTCGCTGATAACCCCGTCGCCGCCAACCTGATGATGGCAATTTTTATTACCGGCGGGTTTATCTCTCTGGCCACAATGCATAAGGAAGAGTTTCCGAATATAGAGCCTGGCATCGTGCAGATTCAGATTCCCTATCTGGGTGCTGCTCCGGAGGAAGTTGAAGAGGCTGTCTGCATCCGGGTTGAGGAAGCTATTGAAGGCGTCGATGGGATGGACCGATTCTTCTCGACCTCCAGAGAGAGCATGTGTTCGGTAATGGTTGAGGTGTCACAAAATGCTGATATCACGACGGTACTAAACGATATCAAGGGCAAGGTTGACGCCATTTCTACTTTCCCGGCCGAAACTGAAAAACCGATTGTTTCTTCCATGCAGTTTAGGGGACAAACGATATCCCTCGCTGTCCACGGCAAAACGGATGAAGCAACGCTAAAACTACTGGCGGAAGAAATTCGCGATGATATCTCTTCACTCGAAGGTATCTCGCAGGTCTCGGTCACCTATGCACGCCCCTGGGAAATCTCGATCGAAGTCAGCGAGCAGACCCTCCGGCAATACAACCTGACCATGAGCCAGATCGCCAATGCCATACGTCGTGCCTCACTGGACTTACCCGGTGGGTCAATAAAAACGCAAGGTGGCGAGATACTGCTACGCTCCAAAGGGCAGGCTTATCGCGGACCTGATTTCGAAGACATCGTGGTGGTAACTCGTCCTGACGGCACCAACATTGAGATCGGAGACATCGCCGTTGTCAAAGATGCCTTCCAGGAAGGTTTCCTGCGTGCGAAGTTTGACGGTGAACGATCCGTGGCAGTGACGGTTTACCGTGTCGGTCAAGAGGACACAATTACCTCAGCAAACTCGGTCAAACAATACATTGAGGAAAAGCGTGTCCAGCTACCCCCGGGAATCAGCCTCACTGTCTGGATAGATGAATCAATCGCGCTCGATCGACGAATCAGCGCACTGACAAAAAATGCTTATGCAGGTTTAGCGCTGGTTCTGCTCATTCTTACCTTGTTCCTTCGGTTCAAGGTCGCCATATGGGTAGCAGCCGGTATCCCAATCGCCATATTAGGCGCAATCTGGATGTTCCCCTTTGTCGGTATCAACATCAGTTCCCTGACCGTACTTGCTTTCATTCTGGTACTTGGCATCGTTGTCGATGATGCCATTGTCGTCGGCGAACGTATTTTCAGTCACGAAACTATACAAAAAAATCACCGGGAAGCTGCTATCGCGGGAACCGCGGAAGTCATTACACCCGTGGTGTTTGGAGTGTTGACCACCATCGCTGCTTTCCTGCCGATACTCCTGATCGCCGGTCGCATGGGCGACTTCTTCTCTATCATTGGCTGGGTCGTGCTCGTTTGCCTTGTATTTAGCATTCTCGAATGTATGTTGATCCTGCCAGCGCACCTTGCCCATAGAAAAACTGAAGGCTACTTTCTGGAAGGCACGCCCCTTGTAGAAGGCTGGATAAAATTTCAGGGCAAGTTCTCGGGAGCACTTGAGTTATTTGCGACAAACACCTACAAACCCTTTCTTGAGAAAACACTGGAATGGCGTTGGGTAACATGGGCTGTCGCAACAGCAGTCCTGATCACATCAATAGCACTGATCGCAAGTGGCCGGGTAATATTCCAGTTTTTCCCTGCTGTTGAGGGTGACAGAATCTTCGCGACCCTGACAATGCCGGAAGGAATCAATGTTGAGTACACCGAGCAAGCTGCACGTCAGCTGGAACTCGCCGCCTTTGAAACCGCAAAAGAGGTTAACGCTGATCTGGGATTCGATAAAGACAGTTCAGTTATCCTTCATACTTTTCAATCCATAGGAGTCAAAGCTGCTCGCAGTAGCGGTCCTCCCATGAGGACGGCTGGTGGCAGCCATCTTGCCGAGGTAGTACTCGATCTCGTTCCATTCAAGGACAGGCCAGGCTGGAATACAAACAAAATCGCAGACAAGTGGCGAGAGAAGACAGGTTCTGTGACAGATGCGGTTGAACTACAGTTCTCCACGACAACATTCAGTGGCGGTGATGCACTGGCGCTTCAACTAAAAGGCCGGGATATCGAACAGCTGAAGCGTGCTGCCCTATACTTACGCACAGAACTTGGACGATATCCCGGGGTAATGGATCTAACAGATTCATTCCGCGCAGGTAAACAAGAAGTTAAACTGGACATCCTGCCGGAAGCCAAACCGCTTGGCCTAACCCTCAACGACCTTGCACGCCAGGTTCGCCAGGCTTTCTACGGTGAGGAAGCGCAGCGGATTCAGAGAGGCACAGACGACGTTAGGGTCATGGTTCGTTATCCTGAGAAAGAACGGCAATCGCTGGGTAACCTTGAGAACATGAGGATTCGTACAAGCGAAAACATAGAGGTGCCCTTCTCTACTGTTGCCCAGGTCATTTACGGTGATGGCTTCAGCGCAATCAACAGGGAAGATCAACAACGGGTCATCGATGTCAAGGGCGATGTGAATCGAGCTATTGTGACCCCGGAAGAAATCATGGCTGCGGTTGAAAAAGCAGTCTGCGCCAAAGGCACCAGCTTCGGCAGCCGGGAAAGCCGATGCTACAATGCCGATTTCCCTGGCGTCGCATTTAATATCTCCGGTGAACAGCAAGAACGTAACAGGGCACTCGGTAGCATGATCGCCACCGTACCACTAGCCTTGATGATCATATTCGCTCTGCTTGCAGTTCCACTAAGGAGCTACATGCAGCCACTGGTGATCATGAGCGTCATTCCTTTTGGTGCAGTCGGCGCTATCGTTGGCCATTACATTATGGGTTGGGACCTAATCTTCTTTTCATTACTGGGCATCATTGCGCTTTCCGGCGTTGTCGTAAATGCTTCGCTTGTCCTTGTTGACTATATCAACAGGCAAAGGCGAGAAGGCGTTCCATTATTTGAAGCCGTCTCCAACGCCGGTGTGGTTCGATTCAGGCCAATAATCCTGACATCGGTCACAACCTTCGTGGGGCTGGTTCCACTGATGACAGACAATGACCCGGAAACGTTTATGTTCATCCCCATGGCCATCTCACTGGCGTTCGGTGTACTGTTCGCTACTGTGATCACTCTGTTCCTGGTGCCAAGCCTCTACCTGATGCTTGATGATTGGTTAAGGTTCTGGGGATTCAATGATAACGCCGACCCTGCATTGATCGTGCACAACGACCCGAAACGCAGCACGGCCTATTAACCAGCAATAAAAACAATACTCTGGCTTACTCCTGTTGGACAGTGCTGTCTTACTGAAGCCATTGGCTCGTCAAAGCGTCCCGAGGTATGCTTAGGAATCCTCTTAGATGTGAGCATTGGTATGAAATTTGGCGTTTTCTACGAGCATCAACTACCACGACCCTGGACTGACAGCAGCGAACATCAGCTGATGAAGCAGTCACTCGATCAGATCGCGCTGGCTGATCAGCTCGGATATGACTATGCGTGGGAAGTTGAACATCATTTTCTAGAAGAATATTCTCACTCTTCTGCGCCGGAAGTTTTCCTTGCAGCGGCGAGCCAGAGAACGAAAAATATCAGACTTGGCCACGGCATCATCCAGCTCACGACTAACCATCCAGCGAGGGTAGCTGAGAAAGTTTCCACACTCGACCTGGTCTCGGACGGCCGAGTTGAACTCGGACTGGGCGAAGGCTCCAGCGTCACGGAACTTCACCCTTTCAATCTGCGTTTCAGGGACAAGAGAGATATCTGGGAGGATGCTGTTAAGTGTGTCCTGCCGATGTTCTACAACCATGCCTGGCAATATGACGGAGAGTATTTCAAATTTCCCTTACGAGCAGTAGTTCCAAAACCTCTGCAAAAACCTCACCCACCTTTATGGGTCGCCTGCTCGCAATTAGATACAATAAAATACGCCGCCCACCGAGGCATGGGCGCGCTGTCATTCAAGTTCGTAGACCTCAAAGCAGCAAACGCCTGGGTCAATGCCTACTACAATACTTTCACCAGAAACCAGGAAAAACTAACTGACTACCAGAGCAATCCAAACATTGCTGTCGTCGGAGGGTTCATGTGTTGCGAGACCGACGAAGAGGCCTGGGAAAAAGCAGATGGCTGGACCTTCTTTCAATTTGCATTGCAGCTCTACAACAAGGAAGGGCCATTCGAACCTGGAACGGTGAATTTTTGGGACAAATACCAGGAATGGAAGCAAACCCCCGCCGGACAAAAACGTTCAGGCAGTGAACTGATCGGCTCGCCTGAAACGATTCGCGAGAAATTGCTCGAACTGGAAGCCGCGAATGTGGATCAGGTTATTCTGCTCAACCAGGCAGGCAAGAACACCCACAAGGACATCTGCGACAGCCTGGATTTGTTTGCCCGCGAGATCATGCCAGAATTTCATGCCCGTGAAGATGAGCACCAGCAATGGAAATCTGCCGTTCTCGCAGGGGAATTAGAACTTGAAGATATTGATACCGACCCGTTTAACTTCAGGACACGTCAAACACCCAGCCAGAAGTCCGGTAAAACCGAAATCAAAGCCGATATAATTGCAGGTACGGTTGGGCGTCCTGGCAGCCTGCCGACGAATTAATCAAGGTGAATATATGCTTTAATATCATATAGTTATGGTAATAACCTGCTAAACTACCTTCACAATACCTGGCATTACGAGTACGGTTATTCATTCACACCTGACGACACTGGAGTCCAATGACCGGACCGAGGCCATAGAACCTAAACTGCTAAGCACGGGGAGCAGGACTGCCCCATCTGAATTGCTGCCACCAGTCGCCAGGACTTTTGTGAATCCAGTACTGCGGTCAAATAGCTACTGATCACAAATAGCAACGAACTGATTCTGACGGCTGTCTTTCAGTCCAAGGTTCTCATATCTAGCCCACAACAGCGTGTCATCCGAAGACGTATAAAAGTCAGGACTGTCATGATATTCAGGACACAGCGCCTTAATCGCCTTCCTGAGCCTTTTGTTCAGTGAGGGTACCGCATAAGAGGGATTCAATGCTTCATCCCAATAATCGTTAATGTGGTCGGCGAAGCTGAACGGTCTCTGCTGCGCATAAGTATCGCCATCTAACATCAAGATTGCTGTCTTACCCTCGACAACATTGTCTTCAAACAAGCTCTGGTAAAAACGCCAGCCCTCGTAGTTAGCGACAAGATCAGCGTTCGAAAATAATCCGGTTGTTAATTCACCATAAATCCATCGTTCGGCGAACCAACCTTTTCGCAACAGCTTTTCCCGCGGTTCACCACGCAGTTCCCGCCTGTAGTATTTATATCCCTGGGATACAAAATGGCCGAACTTGTCTGAACCTACCATGACGCCATTGACTCGAAATGATCGACCAACCCCAAAAATAAAGTTCACGCGGGTGGCCCAAAAAGGCATTCCTTTATAGACGCTATCACGCCGAGTCTGGTCGTATTTTTCAACTTCAGGAGATTTAGCAGCCCAGCGCTCAATTTTATCAGCCCAATACAAACCGCCAATCTCAAAATAGATAGCCTTCGCTATTCTCGATTTGGTACGAGGCGCGTTCTTTCGCACAAGAATATCTTGAATCGCCTTATTCACGGCCCCGTCTAACAAATCGAGAGAATCAGAAATGTCTTGCGTTCGATTGGTGTACTGATCGGATTCGTATGCACTGGCCCCACTGCTGAAGACCAGAAATAAAACAAAAAAAATCATAACGGCTATTTTCATTGAACCCGACAACATTACAATGTTTACGGGCGGGCTTCGACCCAAAAGTCGCCTGCTTCACCCCGACCAGGCTCTCAAGAGACTATATTTACGCTGGAGGTTGGGAGCGCCAGATGAATATCTGTTAACGAGAAGTGAACATTTATCTCGCCATAGAAAAGAATTCATCGTTCGGCCGCATGCTGGTCAGATTAGCCATTCGGTTACTGAGCGCAAAAAACGCAGTGATGGCACCAATGTCCCACACATCTTCCATACTGAATCCCTGCGCCCTAACCTTCGCAATGTCTGCGTCTGACACCTCACCTGAAGAACTGGCAACTTTCAGAGCGAACTCCAGCATAGCCTCTTCCCTCAGCGTTAAGTCGGCCTTCCGATAGTTAATGGCTAGCTGATCTGATATGAGTGGGTTCCTTGCCCGGATTCGGAGAATCGCTCCATGGGCAATCACACAATACTGGCAATCATTAACCGCAGAGGTAGCGACCACGATCATTTCACGTTCCGCTTTTGACAGGCCAGAGTCTCCTTCCATCAGCGTGTCGTGATAGGCCATAAAAGCACGTAGTTCCTCGGGCCGATGCGCCAGGGTCAAAAATACATTCGGGACGAATCCGGTCTTCTCCTGTATTTCTATAATTCGATTTCGCAAGTCTTTGGGGATCTGCTCCAGTCTCGGAACCGGGAATCTACTGATTGGTTTTTCCATTTGAATTGCCTTCAGGATCGTTGAAACTGGTATCCATAATAACTTGCAATGGCTAATCCCGCCGCCACACTCGTGAATGGGTCGTGCTCAGTCACCTTGCCCGGGAATTGCTTTTCCAGCAAGCTCTTCACCGCTGCGATCTGGGACGACCCGCCGGTTCGAATCACAATATCGATGTCTGACCTTCCCCTACCTGAACGCTGCAAGACTTCTTCGGTGACATTTTCGATACGCCCAAGCACATCTGTCATAATTTGCTCGAACTGGTCTCTCGAAAAAGGAACTGCCAGATCAAGCTCAGGTATATCGATGACGGTTTCTTCGACGTTCGACAGGGCTGCCTTTGCATCCTTAATTGACTGGAACACGAGGTAACTGAAGTTATGAGTAATCAGTTCAAGCAACCGCTCAAACTTTTCCTTGCCCTGACCTCCCTGGGCAATACGATCGATAATTTTTGACCGGTACTGGTTCTGGTTAAGAATATAGGTGACGGCCCAGTTCAACAACTTGTCTTCATATTCCTCAAAGGGAAAGTCATTTTCAATCAAACGACCATCTTTAACCCTTGACCAGATTTCTCCCTTGCCAAAGTGCGGAAACAGAAGCTCTCTAAAGATTAGCTGATCGATGTGATCGCCACCCAATGAGATACCGGACGTTGAGAGCACATCAAAACTTGTCCCTGAATACTCCACAACACTTAGATCAAGCGTGCCTCCACCAAAATCGACTGTCAGGACACAACCGCTATCAGGAGACTGCTCGTCGTGACGATAGCTCAAGGTTGCAGCAACCGGTTCAGGATAAAACGTCAGCTTATCGATACCGGCATGGCCGCACGCTTCTGAAAGCCTATCGAAGGCAAGGTTGTTTCTGAGGTTCTCATTGCCTTCAAATAACACCGGGTGGCCAAAGTGAATGTCAGCGAGAGGCTCAGCCAGACTTTCCTCTATCGCCTGGCGAATTCGCAAGAGTATTGGTGTAATTAACGCCACTAATCGAAACGGATGATCAAATACCAGGAGGCGCCTTATTGAACTATTACCCAGTAAACGTTTCACCCCCCGGAATAACCTTCCGGGCATTCCGCGATCAACCCAGGGTTGGCCGTAGACACTGGACGTTTCAGTTTCAGCTTCGGAATGAGGATCGGCTGAATTAGCTTCAGAGGTAACCATACTGGCTTTCGCGATCACTTCGGGCGTCAACTCGACAATCCGGTCACGATTCTCATCGATATACTGGGCGACCGCTGCTTCCCCCGTCAGGGGGATCAGTTCACGATCCAGATGCATCGCGGTGGGCATTATCGCATCGCATTCTTCGAGTGGTATCATGCGCACCTGCTCGCCATCGTACCACGCGGCCGCACTGTTTGAAGTACCGAAATCTAGACCTACGCCAATCATATGTTATTGATTTTAAACACTTTTTAAAATTACGCGAATTAAAGCAAGCGGGCATTAAGGCACATTTTGAGGACGTTTTCCAGAGGGTACGGGCAATCTTTGACATTCCCCTTCGCGGGGCTGTTGGCAGAAATGGTATTACAGGGTATCTGGGTTAATTTCCAGCGTGTCAAGCAACCGACCAGTGCTTGCCAGAACTCTGTAGCGAGCCAGCAGAGCGATATAATCCCCAGACACTTTTGAAATCTGCGCTCTGAGCAATTCGTTCTGAACATCCAACAAATCCAGGAGAGTTCGCTTACCGAGCGTCAATTGCTCGACGTACACACTAAGCACTTCTTCCGTCGATTTCACATAGGCATCCAGGTATTCAAGCCTCACCAGAATATCCTGTAGTTCATTCCATATTAGCGTTACATCCTCTTCTACGGCACGCTTACTACTGCGAACACTCTCCCTGAGTGCAAACTCGCGGGCTTCGGCTTCGTTTAGCCGAGCACGATCGGCGCCACCGCGATAGATGTTATAGGTCATCCTGATGACGGCAGATTCATCATCATTCGCACCTAAAGAACCATCGGTATCATCATTTCGAGTTGCGCCAATTTCCAGGTCAAACCGAGGAAAGAAAGCTCCTTTCGCTTGCCTCCTTCCTGCGATCGATGCTTCAAGTTCTGCTTCTACCGCTTTAAGCCCTGGATTATTAGCGAGTGCAAGTTCAAGAGCCTGTTCCAGTGTTCCCGGAACACCACCAACAGTTTGAGGTTCGACCAGCATCTCAGGGCGCTCACCGACTACGCGATAGAACTCTGCGATTCCGTTTTTCGCGTCCCTTTGTGACAGCAGGACATTAGATTTAGCCTGCGCTCGCCTACCACGGGTCTGCACGACATCAACCTTGGTACCCACCCCACTTTCAAACCGCTCAACAATCTTTCCAAGTGTTTCTTCGTGGTACCCGAGATTTTCCTCTGCGAGCCTAACGACGACAGCCCTTCGAAGAGATTCAAGATAAACCTGAATCGCACGTAAGCTGATATTTTCCTGGGTACTGATCAACCGAGCGAGAGCAGCATCAACCAGAGCAGATTGTTGCTTAACCAGATTTCGTGTCGACGAACCATCATAAATAAGTTGGGTAAGGCGAATGCTCCTCTCTGCCCGAGTCAGAGATAAGTCACCGTTGCCCAGAGCGCGAGTTGTGGTGTTATTAGATCTTTCCCTGCCACCCGCGAGCACAATATCCAGCCTTGGGAAATAGCCTCCCCGAGCCTGGTTCTTCAACTCTTCAGCCGCCCTCACACCGTAGTGACTAGCGAGTACATCCGGGTTTGTTCGCAGTGTCGCCCTTATCGCCTCGTCCAACGTCTGAGCTGAGGCGCATGGAACAATTAGACCAAGAACCAACACATACGGCACGACCGCCGAATGTATCAACACTTTTTTTAACGAAAGTGACACTGTCGAAACCTTCATAGATTCACCTGATTATCGGAAAAATATTAAAGCATAGGATGCCAAAAGTCGAACTATTGAATAGTAATTCCTGCAGACTCATAGCTACCAACGATCATAAATGCCGACCAAATGTATGGATATCCCCATTCAGGGGAGTCAATCATCGCTATTTGCGTGTCACGCAAGGCTTCACGGGCTGGACTACCATCAAGCAGCCTGTCATAAAAGTCTGTCATCAACGCCTGGGTTCCCCCGTCGCTGACTTCCCACAAGGAACTGATGACCTCAGCGACACCGGCTTCCTGGAACGATCTACGCAGCCCATAGACACCTTCGCCTTCATGAATTTCACCAAGGCCGGTTTCACAAGCAGAAAGCACAACCAGCTTTGTACCCGAAAGGTTAAGCCCCAACACTTCGAGTGCCGTTAGCACGCCGTCATTAACGGTATCGATATCACCGAGGAACTGCGCGTTCGAGTTGATACCTGCAAAAGCCAGCCCGGCTCGTAAAAGAGGATTGTCACCCGGAGGCGGAACCTGGATTTCTGAAGACCGCTGCATCTTTAGAAGCCTTTTCCGAAGCGTGTCATCCGCCTCGAGGAAAAAACCGTGAGTAGCAAGGTGTAATATTTCCGGAGACTCCGTGATCTCTGCCAACACCCTCTCCTGAGCCTGGTCACCAAAGTAAACGTCATTTACATGGTCGTTGGCTACAAGCCGGTCCGTAATCGTTCTTCCCTCTTTTTCTGCGCCAGGTAGTGGCGCGAAGTTAAGGCCACGCAACCCACCACCAGCACCCCTGATACCAAGCTTCATGGCTGCAGAACGGCGACCAGCTGCAATTTGCAGTTCTTCTGCACCCACGATCTGGTCCGAGTTGTAATCGGGTCCTGCCAGAATCACATACGCCCCCAACGACAACTTATCGTCATTCGGTAAGAGGTCTCTGCCAGAAGTTAGAATATGAACGTCGGTGGTCTGGATGAGGTATTGCTCATCGTCATTCATGAGAGCGTTGAAAGGCAAGATATTCAACACCCCGTCAGGTATCAGGTAAACATATTCAAGCTCGCCAGTGCTTTCCCTTATCGGCGCCCACACCAGCTCGTATGCGAGTTGTCCCGCTTCAATGATCTCATCATCATCGGCCAGGTCATCCTGGATTATCGTGCGATATTCGATCACCGATTCCTCCATCGCACCCCGGTCTGAGAACTCAACAAGGTCGTAGCTGATTTCTCCACCCTGATTGACAATCACCCCGGCCAGCACGCGGGGTTCATCGCCTTCGCTATACATCATAATATCAACCAAAGCGGTATCCTCTGGGAGAGAATCCGCTAGCGCATCGGCGTTAGTACCGGCAATAGATGAGCGATAACGCACACTCGCGCGACCTAGCTCACCCTGCAGGTCGTTAACCCTAAGTTCCAATTCATAGAGAGCTGCTGCATGGCGCCCCTGGGTATCCGCTGTGGGCCCGGAAAGCGTCAACGACGCGAGCGTCCTTCGGGCGCGTTCAAGTTCAGCTGAAATAGAGGCTAACCTTGGGTCAGTTGATAGCTGTGCTACCTGTTCGATTTCCGAGGTAATCTTCAGCAATAGCCCCTTTCTTTGGAGGCTTGCCTCGATCGCCTTTTTGCCGCGAATTGGATCTGTAATTAAAGCCAACAAACTCAGGTAATCATCAAGTTCAGGTCTATGAAGCCGGATATAGCCTTCACGAGCATTTTCTCCTGTCACCCACAACATGCGGTCCAGGAACACACTGCGCCTGGCAAGCCCCTTTTCCCTGAGTTCAACCGCCACGGAAAATTTACCCGCTGCCTCTTCAACCCTGGCCAGGTTGTTCAGCGCTTCAAACGTATAAGGATGCTGTTCGCCAATTTCCTGTTCTGCAATTTCCAGTGCTTCGGTGAGTTCCTTGCGGGCGTCATCAAGCCTTCCCTGATCAAGGTAAATTGATCCCAGATCGATCATCGAGCGAATCGTATCAATATGTCGTTCCCCTAACGACATCTTTCGGGTAGCCAGTGCAGCCGTAACTTGCTGCTGCGCCTCATCCAGCCGTCCTAGCTTCTGGTAAACCCGCCCCAGGTTGTTGCGGCCTTTTAATGCATCCTGATGATCAGCGCCAAGGGAAATACTCCAACGCTCTACCAGATCTTCGAACATGGCCGCAGCGGTTTCATACTCTTCCATCATCATATAAAGGTAAGCCAGGTTATTCTGCATACCCATTGCATCCGGATGATTTTGACCCAGCAATTCGGAGATATGTTCGTAACTAGTTTCGTATAGGGGTTCTGCTTCCCTGAAGTTTCCCTGGCTTTCATGCAGTAACGCCAGATTGTTACGGGTCCGCGCCGTCTGCGGGTGCGACAGCCCCATGGCGACCTCCATACCATCCAGGGTTTGTTCGAGCACAGGTTCCGCGTCATCGTAAAAGCCTAACTGCTCATAAATATTACCCAGGTTATTCATCGCAACAAGCGTAGTGGGATGATATTCACCCCCTATTTCAAGCATGGCGAGCATGGTTTCCTCAAAAATCCTTTCTGCATCTTCAAATCTGCTTTTACGCTGATAGACGGCACCCAACTCAAGTAACGCGTTGTAATATTGAACGGGACTCTCCCTCCAGGCCAATTCGCCGTACCCTACAACATCCTCTGAGACTAACTGCGCGCTATCTAGTTCACCTTCACTGGCCAGGACCCGGGCCAAATAATTCTTACCGATAAAACTGAGATCAGTTGCGCCAATCTGGCGTGCTGTCAGGATCAAGCCAGATAACTTATCTTTTGAGGCCTGGTATTCACCCCGTTCCCAATAAATATCAGCAAGATCGACCTGAATCCTAATCGCAAACTCTGAAATGCCTTTTGTGGATTCCGCCAAATTCCGGGCAGTCGCTACTAGTATTTTCTCGGCTTCATCCAGGCTCCCTGTATTACGGTTCAGTTTCGCAAGCCGAGACTGGCACTCAAGCGTTTCAGGGTGATACGCACTGTAGTTCTGGGTATAGACACTGCACACCAAAGACAGAAGTTCTTCTGCTCTACTGTTATCTGCGGCATCGGTCAAAGTATCGACTTCACTTAACCTCGATGCCATCGTCAGACTGTGCGCGACACCGATTTCCGATTCGTAATTCGCTGTGATGAACTCTTTCATTGCTTTGGCTTCTTCGAATGCCTGGGAAGCGTTAAAAAGCTCTGCCATAAGGCCTGCAATATATTGTGTCTGGGGATGTGCCTCGCCGAGCAGTTCACTGCTCGTCGCATAGGCGTCGCTATAGAACGCATCGGCAGTCGCTGCATCTCCGAGCTGCCTTGCGGCAAGCCCACTCTCCCTGGTTGACGCTACCGCCAGCCAGTGGTCAGGGCCAAAGACCTCCACAGCAAGCATCAGCGCTCCCTCGAAGAGCATCAAGGCATCTTCAAAATCTCCTGACTCCAGTAACGCTTGAGCTTCTGCTGTCAATTCCTGCCATGCCTCGAAATCTGCGAGCTGATCTTCGGTGACAGCAGATGCAACTGCGAGCGTCTCATCGACCCACGCGGGTAGCTGGTTATTGACCTCTGAAATGAGCCGTAAGCTTGACTGAGTTCTGTGTATTTCTTTCAGTTCAACCGATCGCTCCACATCGACAACCAGTAACTGAAGTGCCAGCTCCGCGGCTCCTAACTCCTCAGCCAGCATGACCGCGATTTCCAGTGATTCCTGATCATCCGGGAACTCCGCAAGGAGCTCCACGTAGGACTCGAGTGCAAGTTCGATATCACCCGTCATTAACGCCTCTTCCGCGGCGACCCGGAGATCTGACCCGTAAGCGTTGGTGATGACACACATCAACGATATGGCTGCTATTTTCCTGAACATGATAAATGGTCCTTGTGAGTTTTTGGATCGCGAATAGTCACTGTATCACTACTCTATGGTCCCGTATGGCCAAAAACCTACACTTTATCGGGAAGTTAGAAATTAGCCAAAGCCAACCTGAACGGTGAGACCAGATATATAGGAAAGTTATCAGTTAATTAGCGGGCGGGCAGTAGCCTAAATGTTAATGCGGTGCTACATTAATCGAGTGTGCCTCGGGATAAACCCGGTGCGATATTGATACATTAGGAACCTTCCCAGGTCATGAACCTCACCGAACCCCGGCGGTGTAACCCGCTAGCACAGCTATTGGGCCGACTGGTGCTGTCAGTTTTCGGTTGGCGAAAGGCCGGTCAGGTTCCCAGCGCCAGAAACATCGTCATCATTGCTGCACCACACACCACCAACTGGGATTTCATCTTCCTGCTGGCAGCAGCCTATTCATTCGGCATTAGCGTCAATTGGCTAGGTAAGGACAGTCTGTTTCGATCACCTTTAGGGCCAATACTTAGATTCCTTGGCGGCGTTCCCGTGGATCGGTCAAAGCGCAACAACCTTGTCCAGTCACTTAGCGCACAAATTGAACACGGTTCGGGTATTGCTCTGGTCATTCCGCCATCGGGAACTCGTCGAAGAACCGAACATTGGAAATCCGGCTTCTACCGGATAGCAGAAGCCGCACAGATTCCACTGGTTTGCGGGTATCTGGACTACCAGAAAAAAGAAGCAGGTCTTGGCCTGGCCTTTCTGCCCTCTGACCTCTCTCAGGATATGAATAGAATTCGAGAATTCTACGAACCGATTGTCGGCAAGTACCCCGAGAACAAGAGCCGAATCAGGTTAAGAGAAGAAGATCAGTAATTACTGAAGAACCATCGGGAGCTCATCCAGTTCAGGCGGCACCCTACACTGACTGGCCTGATGATGAACCATGCGAACACTGCCCGCCTCAATCACGAAGTTATTTGTCGCAACCAGCCAACCCGCTGGTAGTTGTTCGTAGCAAATAACGGAGAAGAGATCGCCTTGCAAGAGTACTCTTGGACTATGGCAAACAATTTGAATGCCTGGTTCCTGACCACTGAACATATTGTCCCAACTCTCCAGAATTTCGTCCCTGCCTAAAAGTGGCGCCCAACCAGGATGGATGCATACGCAGGGGTAGTCCTCCGTCCACAAACCTGACATCTGGACTGCATCCCGGCTATTGAACGCCAAGTAAAAATTGTCATTCGCAAACTGGATTACCGCTGGATCAACTATATTCATGATGGTCCCTATTCATGATGGCCCCTCTATACCGATTTCAACCGAACGCCATAATTCAATCAAGCCGCTTAGCGAAATCAGCTGAAATGTGCATAATACCGAATTGAAATTAAACGTTTAGGAAAAATTCAATGGATTCAATGGAATGTCCTAAATGCCACACTGGGATGACCGAGCATACTCTCAGTACACTCAGTGGTGGTGTAACCGTAGATAAATGCGCAGCCTGTCGAGGTATCTGGTTTGATCTTGGCGAGGCAGAGTTACTGAAAAAAAAATGGATGTCCGAGCACGTTGATGATGGAGACCCCTTACTCGGAGAGAAACACAACAAAATTCGAAACATCAACTGTCCTCGTTGCAACAAATCCATGGAGCCACTATCGGACCCCATTCAAAAACATATTCAGTATGAAGCCTGCGCCGAGCACGGCATGTATTTTGACGCGGGTGAATTCACTGACTTTAAATACGAAACCCTGATGGATGTTTTTAGGGATTTCGTATTTGCACTCAGGAAACCATCTTAAGCTCAGTTTAAAGCAGGTGTGAGCCACCATCGATGGCAAGAATTGCACCCGTCGTGAATCCTGCTCCTGTACTCGCCAGGTAAAGCGCTGCCCCTACGACCTCTTCGGGCTGGCCACCACGCTGTAGCGGAATTGTCGTATTGGCACGTTCCTCAAATGCCTCCATATCCCAGGCCTTGCTGATATCCGTGAGAAAAGGCCCGGCCATAATACAGTTGACCCTCACTTTTGGTCCATAAGCCGCCGCAAATGAACCAGTAATCGCATTCAGGCCCGCCTTCGCAGCACCATAAGGTTCTGAAGTTGGACTCGCCTTGACCGCGGCAATGCTGGAAACATTGATAATACAACCTCCCTGCCCCTCAGCCATCCTGCTTCCAATATTGGCACTAAGTCGAAACGGCCCCTTGAGATTGACACCAATGACTTTATCGAACAACTTCTCGGAAACCTGATCAAGCGAGGGGTAAAGTGGCGACATGCCAGCGTTGTTAATCAGCACATCAACTTTGCCGAACTCTGCGTAGACTGCCTCTACCATCGCATCCAGGGAATTCCAGTCGCCGGCATGAGCAGCATACGGAAACGCCTTAACACCCAGGGCTTCAATCTCTCTGGCCGTTTCGATACAGGATTCAATTTTTCGACTGACGATAGCAACGTTTGCCCCGTGGCGTGCGAAACCAAGTGCCATAGCTTTGCCGAGCCCCCTGCTGCCACCCGTAATCAACACAACCTTTCCCGTCATATCCAGTTCGTCCACCTGTCTCTCCTGCTAATTAAAAAGAAACTATTGTACCCACAGGCAGCCGCCCAGTCTGCACTTCGCATCCATAGCCGTGTAGAATCAACAAACCATTAGCCGACATGCCCATGAATGATCTGATCTCCCCACGCCTGCGCCATCGCGTTCGAACCTTAAGTACCATTTTGGGTGAGACAATGACGCGTCAACACGGGCAGAAATTCCTGTCCAAGGTTGAAGAGATTCGACTACTCGCTAAGGCGAATCGACAATCTGTGACCGATCCTGAAAATAGCGAACAAGGTGACCATGAACAGTTGCGCCAGGTGCTTACGAAGCTTGACGGTGAATCACTAATATCCGTCGCACGAGCGTTCAACCAGTTTCTAAATCTCACCAATATTGCCGAACAGGCGGAGTCGACTGAAACTGCCATTGGTTCACAGTTGGAAGAATTGTTCACTCGCCTGATCAATAAAGGGATCGATCAGCAGCGTGTCCTTGAAACTATTACCAGTATGCGATGCGATCTTGTTCTTACTGCACACCCGACCGAAATTACTCGACGTACCCTGATTCAAAAATACAACCGAATAGCCTCCGCACTCAATGACGTCAACGAAGACCAGGAACTCGACACACAGGAACGACTGGATCTGGAGCGACTGATCGCTGAGGTATGGTTCACGGATGAAATCAGGACAGAAAGACCCACACCACAGGATGAGGCCAAGTGGGGTTACGCGGTTATTGAACACTCACTGTGGACTGCTATTCCACAGCTCTGGAATCGATTAAGTGAACTGATATTCAAAGTAACAGGCGAGACATTGCCTTTAAGTGTATCTCCGATCAAAATTTCGTCCTGGATGGGTGGTGACAGAGATGGTAATCCGAACGTCACCGCTGATGTGACTAAAGAAATTTTAAGGCTGGCCAGGTGGATGGCGGCAGATTTGTATTTAAGAGATGTTGAAGAACTTTTGTCACAGCTCTCAATGTCTAACTGCTCCAGCGAGCTTGCCGCACTGTGCCCCGAAGGGGTCGACGAACCTTACCGCCATATTCTCAGGTCATTGCGTGAGAGACTAGCGGCGACTCGAACCTGGGCAGAAACATCCGAGCAACCAGAGCCCGGATTGATTCACAGTGACGCTGACCTGATCGCGCCGCTGCAACTATGCTACGACTCTCTCCTTTCGTGTGGCATGAATATCATTGCCGACGGTCTTTTAAAGGAAACCCTGATTCGCGCCAATACCTTTGGAGTGACGCTGGTAGAACTGGATATTCGCCAAAGCTCTGACAAACATATCGAACTTCTGGACGCGATCACCGAATACCTGGAACTGGGCAGCTATAAGCACTGGTCAGAGAAAGCCCGAACAGATTTTCTATTGCAAGAACTCAAGACCCGCAGGCCTTTGGTACCAGACAGCTGGCGACCAGAAGGTGATGCCGGTGAAATACTCAAAACCTTCAGACTTATCGCAGAAGACAATGGGCAGGGTATCGCCAGCTACATCATTTCGATGGCCAGGCGCCCTTCCGATGTCTTGGGGGTTGTATTACTTTTACGTAAGTCCGGAGTCACTCGAGTGTTACCGGTCGTGCCCCTTTTTGAAACACTGGACGACCTTGAGAATGCCGCCTGGACACTGGAGTGCCTGCTTCGAACCAATTGGTACACGGAGTACATTGATGGTTCGCAGCAAATCATGATTGGCTACTCTGATAGCGCTAAGGATGCCGGACAGATGGCCGCTTCCTGGGCCCAGTATCGTGCCCAGGAAGAACTGGTCGTCGTCTCTGACAAATACAATATTGACCTTACCTTGTTCCACGGCCGAGGGGGCGCGCCCGGACGCGGCGGAGCCCCGGCAAGACAAGCTATACTGTCACAGCCACCTGGTTCGGTAAAAAACAGTATGCGAGTCACCGAACAAGGTGAAATGATCCGGTTCAAGTACGGATCACCACCACTCGCGCTGATCAACCTGGACCTGGTGTTAAGCGCTGCCATAGAGGCAAGCCTGCTGCCTCCTCCACAGCCAAGAGAAAACTGGCGACTCCTGATGCAGAGGCTCTCGGAGGTTGCCTGTGAAAGTTATCGCTCGACGGTCCAATCCAACAAAGACTTTATCGACTATTTTGCAGACGGTACTCCGGAACGAGAACTTGCGCTACTTGCGCTGGGCTCAAGACCGGCGCGCAGAAGCGGCAGTGACACGGACAGATCAATTGGTGAACTGAGAGCGATTCCCTGGGTGTTTGCCTGGACCCAGAAACGTTTGATGCTACCCGCATGGCTGGGTACAGATACAGCCTTCGAACAGGAACTCTCCAACAAGGAACTCAACGTTCTAAAAGAGATGGTTGAAGAATGGCCGTTCTTCCAGACCCAGATCAACATGCTCGAGATGGTGTTATGTAAAGCCGATGCAGAAATTTCCGAACGCTATGACGAAACCCTGGTGTCCCCGAAATTAAAACTGATGGGTGATTCCTTCCGCTCACGACTGGCTAAACTCATCGACAGCATTAACAGAATAAAAAACCAGGAAATACTCCTCGAGGGAAACCCCGAAATCAGGCAAACACTTGACCTTAGACACCCCTACACAGATCCTCTGCACCTGCTTCAAATTGAACTGATCAAGCGTTGCCGTGAAGAATCAGGTGATATGGCGCAGGCACACAAAGCACTGCTGGTAACGATTGCCGGTATTGCTGCAAGCATGAGAAACACCGGTTAGCCATGACGATGTCGATCACTATCATAGGCGCGAGTAGCGGTCCTGGCCGGATGCTGTATGAAGCGCTGCTGGACGATGGCATCCCCGTGACGGGCATCGCGAGAAACCCCCGAAATATTCCCACGAACAGCACTGCGCAGTTTGTACAGCTTGACGCTAATGACACTGCAGCTCTAGTCAGATTGGTGAACAAAAATACGCTACTTATACATTGCTCCCGCCCCGAGATACTGACAACCCTGATTGCACGTAAGCCCGACATGAGTCGACTGATAGCCCTGGGCTCAACTCGCATCTATACGCGATTCCCAGATGAAAAATGTGCCCGCCTGGCTGCTATGTCTCATGCTATCCGGATGAGTGAGATCCCGGCCACCCTGCTTCACCCGACAATGATTTATGGCGCACCGGGACTAAACAATATTGAGCGCGTCGTCCAAATGGCACGAGTGTCCCCGATCATTCCACTACCCGACAATGGGGAATCGCTGATCCAGCCCGTCCTTGCCAGTGATGTCGTCAAGGCTATACGGGCTTGCATAGACAACCATTCGAGCATCGGAAAGACCATAGCGGTGCCTGGTAAAAGTCCTACCACTTACCGCCGTTTCGTCGAACTTTGCATTGAGTTATCAGGAGAGAAGTGCCGGGTCGTCTCAATACCGATCACCCTGTTAAGCCTGCTTGCGCCACTAACGCACCTGTTACCCGGCGTACCCGTTATCACACAAGATGAAGTTCGTCGGTTACTCGAAAATAAAGATTTCAGTACTGAAGACCTGGATAACCTCAGCATTGAACCAGTAGCACTTGATGTCGGCTTGAAAAGTTTGCTCTTCGAGGACAAATCGAAGAGTGACATTTAGTCGCCGGAGACAGACGTGACTTTCCCAAAAACCCTGTCCAGTTCCGACATCAACTCGTCAGGCAATGGTGGCGCTGTCAGTGCCGCAACATTACTGGTCAAATGATCCACGCTACCGGTTCCGGTCAACACCAAAGAGACACCCGGCTCATATCGGCAGTATCGATAAGCAGCCTCGATCACAGACTTGACCCCTGGGTGCCCGGTTAAAAATTTCAGTGGATCGTCATTATTAACAACACCCTTGTCGATTTCGCCCGTGGAAATAAGTTGTTCAATATTTTGCATCAGCACCGCCGGATTACTGAGCGCTCTGCGTACAGCGTGCATAACCTGTGTGCCGACATCGTGCCGAAGGCAATCCGGAAATACCTGGTCACGTGCTCCCGAATTAAGAAAGTTGAACCCTACCATCGCAACGTCAAAACAACCGACCGGAACTGCTCGTTGCAACATTTCATGGGTTGGATCCTGTCTGAAACTTTCAGTAATACCCAGGTACCGAATTTTTCCGAGCTGAATCTGTTGCTGCAGTACCGGTACGTATTCCTCTACGCAATAGTCAAGGTCCTGCGGCATCACCCCATGAAAACTGAAAACATCAACGTAGTCCGTATTCATTCGAGCAAGGCTTTTCTCTAACGACTCAACCAGCTTTTCAGCGGGCATGTAGTCGCCACCCTTGTCACGGAACATCGTCTTTGTACTGATCACGACCTCAGACCGCTGGCAGTGAACAATTTTGCCGACCACTTCTTCAGTACCGTAGGCGCGTGCAGTGTCAAAGTAGTTAATCCCCAGATCAAGAGCGTGCTTAACTACTCCTTCTGCAGTGGAAGAATCCTTGCTTTCACCCATACCCAGCCGGCTGTATCCACCACAACCGAGACCCACAGGACTTACCATCAGGTTTGTTCGCCCAAGCCTTACGTGATCCATTATTTGACCCAATTCCAGAGGCGGAAGAGTATAAACAAAATCAGTGGGTTCTTGCCCTATGACAAATGTCTATGATGTTGTGAAAGGGGGCTTGCTCAGTCATATGCAAGCGGGTGCTGACCAGTTACCAACTGGCTGAGAACTAAACCCTCTCGATACGGAACACGGGAATATCGCGCGGCGCAGCTGATTCGACATACTTTGCAAACTGTTCTGAAATATCGGCCTGTCTCTGGACTGTACTTTTCGCCTCCGCCTCCGCCAACTCAACTACCCGGGCGGCGAACGATTCATCACCTACTTCAACAGTAATCGCGGGGTTCGCTCTTAGATTAGACACCCAGACTGGATGTTTCTTCGCGCCTGCAAATGACGCAAACAACAACATCTCACCATCTTTAATGGTCAGCACCAGAGGTACCAGGAACGTCTTACCAGATTTACTACCGACCGTATGCAGAATGATCATTGGGTAGTCCGCGAACATCGCTACCTGACCGTTGTTAGCTCGAAATTCTTCGATAATTTTTTCATTAAAGTTTTTCATTTCCGTCATTGCGTTTTTCTACCCATTGTTAATATCGTTTGCGCCAATCTAAACACAATTTGGTGCGCCGTCTGGTGTCTAATTTTAATACTCCAGCCGAACTGGAACACCGTGGCCCTTAACCACTCCCCTGCCATAGACTCCCTCACCTGGGCTCTCCTCCACAATTTCGAAGCGCCATAAATTACAATCACAAGGAGCGCAGGCTCGTTCAATACAATTGATTTAGTATCCAGCGGTAAATTCATACTTAGGTGAGTACCGGCACCGACTGTAGTTTTAATCGTGCAATACCCTGATTTTACATGGCCGAAACTCAATACGGAGCTTAATCCAAGACCTGACAAATCGTGGCTATGACCCTCCCGGTTACATTCCATTACAAAAGTCCACAACTCCATTAATCCCTGATTACCTGTCGACTATAAATTGGGAACCTATAAATCAAGGCAGGACCCAGGCGATGAACCAGGCAGTGAACCTACAAGAAGAAGTTAACCAGACAAACGAGAGCCCAGACGTAAAACCAGTCTTATTGTTTGTTGATGATGATGATCGAGCTATTAACCTGCTGAAACGGGAGTTTGAAGAAGCCAGCTATGTTTGCCACTTTGCGG
>JABJED010000259.1 GCA_018665025.1 Gammaproteobacteria bacterium | reverse complement strand
GTGGTGGTGATACCGGTGGTGGTGATACTGGTGTTGGAACAGATGCTGGCGGTAATGATACTGGAGAAAATAGTTTTTATAATATTAATTTAAGTACCCTACAGTCTGCAGAGTACGATTTAACCAACTCAGACTTAATGCGGAAGGTCAAACTGTCTATTGCAACACTGGACAATGCCGAAGTTGAGTTAATCCAACCAGGTCGCAGTGCAAATCCAGGAAATGTCAAACGACTGGAAGAGATTATCTCATCCAGTGACTGGGATTACATTTTCCCCAGACGTGCTCCAGAATACACCTACATCAACTTTTTAAAAGCGGTGGGTAAATTCCCCTCAATGTGTGGTGACTACGATGATGGTCGTAATGCAGAGGAAATTTGTCGTAAATCATTAGCAACCATGTTTGCACACTTTGCCCAGGAAACAGGTGGGCATACCAAGCACTGGGTAGAAGCTGAATGGCGTCAGGGTTTACACTGGATACGCGAAATGGGCTGGACTGAAGAGATGCGTGGCGGTTATAACGGTGAGTGTAATCCCGATGTCTGGCAGGGACAAACATGGCCTTGTGGCAAGTTTGATGATGGCGAGTTCAAGAGCTACTTCGGACGCGGTGCCAAGCAGTTAAGTTACAACTATAACTACGGGCCATTTTCAGAAGCGATGTTTGGTACGGTGGATACTTTGCTAGACAATCCTGAGATGGTTGCAGATACCTGGTTAAACCTGGCTAGTGCGGTATTCTTTTATGTCTACCCACAACCACCCAAGCCAAGTATGCTACATGTTGTTGATGGCACCTGGCAGCCAAATTCTCGTGATTTAGACAATGGCTTAGTCCCTGGATTTGGTGTAAGCACACAGATCATTAATGGCGGCGTCGAGTGTGGCGGTTCAGTCGAGATACAGCAATCAGTAAATCGTATCGACTACTACCGCAACTTTGCTCAATACCTGAATGTTCCAGTACCTGCAAGTGAGGTGATGGGCTGTAAAGGCATGAGACAATTTGATGCAGATGGTAGTGGCGCATTACCGATTTATTGGGAACAAGACTGGAGCTGGTCAACTGAAACAGCTGATGGGCAATCTTATGCTTGTCAGCTGGTGGGATATCAGACACCTTTCTCAAGCTTTAAAGAGGGTGATTATGCTCTCTGTGTTGACCATCACTTTGATGTCAATATTGATTATGACCAATAAACGCTAATGACCACTACTAGCGACTAGTAAAACCTTCAGGCCTGCCTTGTTCCAAAGACAAGGTGCCCACTAATATTGGGATCCGTGCTAAGCGATTGATATATACAGCGGAGATAAATCATGACGACTGGTGCTCTACCTGGTAGACGCAGGACATGTCTGCGATCGCAAGACCGTTGTCAGAAACCTGATGCAGCAGGTTTGCGTGCAAAGGCGGCAAAGAAGTTCAAGGGGACGATGAATTCACATCATCAACCGCAAGACTTTTGTACATCTGAGTGGAACCAGGAGTGGGTCTGTGACATCACCTATTTGTGGACCGATGAAGGTGGAGCCTATCCATAGTGAAATGTTTGGAACTCGGGAAGCTATGAGGCGAGCGGTGGTCGAAAATATTGAAGTTGACTACAAAGGCTAATGGACGTCTTTCCAGCTCTGGATGTCAGTCGCAAGTCCCTCCTGTAGCCTGACCGCGATCAACCTGGAAACTTTGCCTGCTTTCTGGGTCCGGCAGACAACACCTGAAAGGAAATATTTTCCGAGGCGCGGTAGGGCATCAACCCAAAGGTCAAGCAGACAACCGACAGGAATATGATCCTCTGCAAGAAACATGATGCTATGGCCAGATGCGTTGACTGCCTTGCACGCCATTGTTTTGCCAATCAATTTCTTTTTGCTTGATTGCGTGATCTGGACAAACAGGAGTTCACGGGAAGCTACGCGGATTTCACTTCGGTTATCTTCCGGGCCACGCTTAATCGGCAGGTTTTGTTGCGCATCAATATAATAGTCGTTGCGAAGGGTGACAATATTTGATGTTGTTAGCATGTTACTCCTCCGAATTCTGCTGGGTAAACTTCAATTGTTCGAAAGTGGTGGCTCATGGTTTCATTCCCCTTTCTTCATGGCGCGGTAGTGATTCCGTGACTTTAAGTTTAGTCTTTTAAATGTAAAAAACTGCATACAAAGGTGATGCCTTTGTGATCCCAATGACTAATTTTTATAATGTCAGAAAATGCCTGAACTTAGGCTTATTCTTTGGGGTCTTGGAGAAATCCTTGGAGAAAAACGTTTTATAACCACTTCGGAAAATAACCGGCTACTGTAACTGTCCCTTTGGCGCTGGCTCCATATCTGCCCAGTGAAGCATAACGGGCCCACCAATACTCACCAATACAAACTCAACGCCATCGTCACCGGGTTCTTCCGGGCCATAGCTGTATCCACCTGTCACCTGCCTTACTTGACCCGTCTTGTACACGCCCTCGTGCCCGAAGCGCATGTCGCCATCGGTGATAAAG
>JABJED010000036.1 GCA_018665025.1 Gammaproteobacteria bacterium | reverse complement strand
CTTTATTTCGCTGAGGCTCTTGATCTCGCTGAGGCTCTTGATCTCGCTGAGGCTCTTTATTTCGCTGAGGCTCTTGATCTCGCTGAGGCTCTTTGTTTCGCTGAGGCTCTTGATCTCGCTGAGGCTCTTTGTCTCGCTGAGGCTCTTTGTCTCGCTGAGGCTCTTTGTCTCGCTGAGGCTCTTTATTTCGCTGAGGCTCTTGATCTCGCTGAGGCTCTTGATCTCGCTGAGGCTCTTCGTTTCGCTGAGGCTCTTGAGGTGCGACAAAAGGTGCCTGTTTAGTTTCAGGTTTGGTGACTTGCCCAGGGATCGATTCTACCAGGCGCTTCCCTGATCGATCCTTTTCGACAGGATCGTTTTTCACCATCTCGCTAACGACTTTTAGCGGTGGCGCAGACTGCCTGGTTTTTGATTGAGGAAGCGCCGGCGAAGTCGCAATAGAAGTCGCAATAGAAGTCGCCATAGAAGTCGCCATAGATGTAGATGTAGCTGAAGCTGATATCGATGTGGAAGGCACCGGCGCTGCTGCTTTCGGTACTGCACTATCACCACTGATCGCGGCGACCAGTCCTGCGACGGGTGATGCCTTGGAAGCGGGTGCTTCGCTTGAAGCATCGCTACCTGCCCCTGATCTTGATCCTGGTCCTGGTCTTGATCGTGAATCTGGCCCCGATTCAGGACCCGGGCCTTCCGGGGTGAAAGACATCATCCGCAGAAGCACCATTTCGAATCCGATTCGTGGCATGGGCGCAAGAGGCATATCCCGTTGCCCGATCAGGCCTATCTGGTAGAGCAATTGAACCTGCTGCGCCGATACCTGCTGCGCTGCGGCCAAGACCAGTTCTCGGTCCCCCTGCGCGTTATCAACAGCATCCGGAACAGCCTGTGCAATGGCAACCCTGTGAAGTACAGCCAGAATATTATCGAGCAGCGCCGCATAATCCGGCGCAAACTCTGCTACCGCGGCAATTTTTTCGAGCAGCCTCGCGCCATCTTCCGCAATCACCGCGTCAATCAGGTCATAGACTTCCTGATGATCGATCGACCCGAGCATGGATTTTACAGACCCATCCCTAACTTCATTGCCGCCAAATGAGATCGCCTGGTCAGCCAGACTCAAGGCATCCCTCATGCTGCCATCCGCTGCGTGACCTAGCTGCCATAACGCAGTCTCGTCATAGCCAATGGATTCCTTATCAAGAACGACACCCATATGGTGGACAATCTGTTCCGGCGAAAGATTCTTCAGATTGAATTGCAGACAACGTGAAAGCACCGTCACAGGAAGCTTCTTGGGGTCGGTTGTCGCAAACAGAAACTTGACATGTTCCGGCGGTTCTTCAAGGGTTTTAAGCATCGCGTTGAAACTGTGACGCGACAGCATATGGACTTCGTCGATCAGGTATATCTTGAATCTGCTGACAGTCGGCATGTACTGAACGTTATCGAGCAGTTCGCGCATATCATCGACACCTGTCCGTGACGCTGCATCCACCTCGATCAGGTCTACACTGCGTCCCTCTGATATTTCAAGACAGGTATTACATTCACCGCAAGGTACCGACGTCAAACCAGATTCGCAGTTAAGGCATCGGGCCAGGATTCTGGCGATGGTGGTTTTACCGACGCCCCGGGTACCGGTGAATAGATAGGCGTGATGCAACCGTTGATTATCTAGCGCGTTAACCAGTGCCTGAAGGACATGCTCCTGTCCTTCAAGATCCTGAAATGATGCGGGGCGATACTTCCTGGCGAGAACCTGATAACTCATAGCGGGATTGTACGGGGTATAGTATGCACAATGAAGCAGGAACCTACTAAATGCCATCAACATTGTGTATCGGACACCGCGGCGCGAAAGGACTATTGCCTGAAAACACCCTGCCTTCGTTTGAACATGCCATTAATGTCGGCTGCGATTGGGTGGAGTTGGATGTTTATCATGTGGACGGTGAACTTCTTGTCATTCACGATAAATCAGTCGACCGGACCACTAATGGCAAGGGTCTTGTCTCAGAACTCAGTTTCGATGAAATAAGGGCACTTGACGCAGGAGGGGGACATTCGGTCCCAACACTGCAAGAAGTGATTGACCTGGTTGATAGACGTTGCAGGATCAATGTCGAGCTGAAAGGACCCGCTACCGCCAAACCAGTCAGCGACCTTCTAAGCAGGTATTGCCTCACCGAATGGACCCCCCGTGACTTCCTGCTCTCTTCCTTCAATCACAAGGAACTTGAAATGGCAGACCCGGCCTATCCTCGCGGCGCATTGTTCGCGAAGCTCTTACCCGACATGTGGGACAGGGCTGAGCGATTAGGCGCCTGGTCAGTTAACTTCAACACAGGAGAGGTCAGCCGATCACTGGTCGAAGATGCCCACTCACGCGGTTACAAGGTTCTGGCTTACACCGTTAATTCAAACACTGACATTCTCAGAATGATCGACTACGGGGTCGACGGGCTTTTCAGTGATTACCCCGACAGGGTCGTTGAGCTAAGGGCAGGCCCTGGAAAATGACAATAAAGCTCGCGTCCGCTTCTTCGGATCATCGGTGTTGGATCAGGGCCGAGCTCCAGTCTTATCTGGCTGAACTCTCCCAATTCGCGTCTATCGAGAAGAACGCTGAAGGGCAATACAATTACCCCTACCTTGATTTTTACTGGCGAGCACCGGACCGCCACCCTTTTATCATCTACCTAAACAACGAAGCAGCTGGTTTTCTGCTGGTGCGCGAAGACCTGAACCCAGCTGACGGAACTTCTATAACAGAAATCGCAGAGCTCTATATTCTCCCTGCATTTCGCCAGCGTTCAGTTGCAAGCAGTGCAATAAAAGAAGTGTTTGGTTATTTCCCAGGGAACTGGCGAGCCGCTGTGCTTCCCAATAACGATGTTGCGTGCTCTTTCTGGAGGCAGCTAATTTCGGCACTGGATCCTGAGTTTACGGTGGCACTACCTTCATCCCCTAACAACCAACAGATTGTTTTTTCTTTCAGTGCCTGACCCTAGTTTGACGGGAGATCGTCGATCTCACGACCCAAGTCGTATTTCTGACTGGTGACGATTTTTTCCAGCACCTCAACCCTGTGACGAGCATCCTGCAAATCGGTCTCCAGATCATGAACCTGATCTTCAAGGTCCTCCATTCTGGATTTGAACTTACCTCCCGAATTTGAAGCCTTGATGATCGCAACGACTGTTCTTCCTGTGATTGCAACCACGGCAATCACAGCAATCGCAGCCCACATTGAACTAGCCATGATCTTCTCCTGCAGTAGATCGATCCTTCACCCTGCGCCTGCGCGTTAGAGCACCCGAACCGGTGATCGCTTTAGTGATGTCTGGAAATCCGCCGTAGGAAACTTCACCGCTACCATTAATCACAACGTTCAGTTCATCGCTGACGGTCATTGAAACTTTTCCTGAGCCGTTTAGTATCACATGCGCAAAATCGCTGACCAGGTGATCTGACATGACTCTACCGGTGCCATTGACAACAATCGATTGCGTTTCGACATCACCCTGGACCCGTATGTGACCCGCCCCCTGAATAGTAGCCCTGAAATTGTCAGCCGTCAGGTGGCCCAGGTTCACTTTACCGGAACCGTTTATCTCAACGCGGACTGTATCGTTGTCAAGGTCCGGCACGATCACTGCGCCACTACCTGTCACGGAGATCTCCCGGATGTCTTTCATGCCTACATCAAAAGAGATGACTTCTTTTAATACTCGAAGCGGAGTCACTTTAGGACTTTTATATCCGACATAAAGAACACCATCTTTGACTTCGGAAATGATGTGCTTGATGACGTATGCAGGCGCATGAACTCTCAGAGACTCTTCATTGGTTTGTGTGATCTTTAGCGCACCGGGACCCCTGAAGCGAACCTGGTCGAATCGCAAAACATCCCTAACCTCAATCGGCACGATCTAGTCCTCTCCGGAGATTTTGCGAAATTCACGCTGCAGCTCAAATCGCGAGGAAGTTACATGACCTTCCATCTGCCTCAGCCTCTGCTCAATATCAGAAAACTTGTTCTTCGCCGTTTTCATTGCCTGGACATTACTCATTGCAGAATCATTCTCTGACAAATCGTTCGACCCATGAAACTGGCGCTCCCCAGGTCGGTTTCGTTTCCCCGAATTCCTATCGTCATACTCCGAATCCCGGCCGTCTATTGCCTCTTCGAAACGGTCGGTTACCCGCCTGTAGTAAGGCTTGTCTTCCATCAAAAAGTAGGTGATGAAGTAGCTTGGAATCACCACAGAGGGTATGAATATCACCCCAAACACCGCGTACAACCTGATCTCCCAGACCGGCCGACCAACATAGTCTGCTACACCGGCGCATACGCCGCAGATTTTCTTTCTTTGACGGTCTCTATATAGGTGGGCGCTTTTCCGTCTGCGTGCCCTGGAACGACTTCTAGGCAAGGCATCATAAACCCATGCAAGCCAGTCGCTTTGCCCTTCAACACGTGCCTTTCGCCGTGCTTTCCTGGCTCCGCCCCGCGTTCTTCTGCGCGGCTGTTCGACATCTTCAAAAAGATCGTCAAAACCTGAGTCAAGACCAAGGGACTCCTCGTACTGACTTAGTTCTTCGGCTGCTCTGCCTGCCTGATCGGCGCTATACCTCGCATTTTCAGCCTCTTTCCTTGCCTTCTCTGCCTCCGATGCAACCCGTTCTATTTCCCGTTCTTCATCCGGGGAATCAACCATGCGCCTGGTCTGGTCATCAATCCACTGTTCTGCTTTTTGAGTGACTTCATCAACCAGATCGGCAATAGATTTATCCAGTTCCTTTTCACGACCCGGACGACGATTGGCTCTCTGTGCCAGTCGCTCTGCACGCTCTGCCGCACGCTCGGCCTGCCTCTCCTTTCGACTCGCTCGCTCCTCGGCACGCTCAGCCAATCTTTTGGCTCTTCTGGCAGCACGCTCTGCATCTCGTTTGTCTTTACTCAACTTATCGCCCTCTACTTCTGACCAAATTGCTCAAACAACCACTTAGACGCACAGCTCAAGCTTCTTGATTTTCTCTCCATCCCGGGCTTTCAACATCCAGGATGGATTCCAGTGTTTCAATCCTCGCAGCCATCTTGTTGGCAACCTCTATCATCTCATCCAGTTCAGCTCGCTCACTTGACGATAGCCCGTTGACCACATTAGCCTTCGACTTATAGTGGACAATAATCCAGATCGGCGCCACCACCAGCAGGAAGACAACTACCGGTACAAAAAATGCCACAACAATACCGTCCATTGTTTACCCCAATTCAGATTATTCAGATTATTCAGATTCAGCTTGAGCACCGGGTTGAGCCATTTTAGCCCTTAACCTGGCTAACGCCTCGTCGATTCTCTCATCATTTTCAAGCTCACCAATTTCATCAGACAATGTTTTCTGTCCCAGGTCGTAGGCTTCAACCTCGCCTTCGAGATCGTCGATTTTGCGTTCGTATCTATCGAATCGACTCATCGCCTCATCAATATCAACATCATGCAGCTGCCGTTTTACGCCCATTCTGCTCTGAGCCGTGCGGCTCCTGACGATCAGCGCCTTCTGGCGAGTTTTGGCATCTCCCAGTTTTTGCTGCAACAAGCCTATGTCTCCGGACAATTTATCAAGATTAATGTCTATCACCTCAAGATTAGTCTCCAGTGCCATCGTCGCCTCTTCTGCCGATGACTTTTCCTTAAGCGCCGCCCGCGCCAGGTCTTCCCTGCCTTTGCTCAGCGCGACCTCAGCTTTGCTCTCCCAGTCCTCAGCTTCAAGATGCAATCTCTCAACCCGCCGACTCAGTTCTTTTTTATCAGCGATGAGTTTGGCCGACTGTGTCCGAACCTCTACCAGAGTTTCTTCCATTTCCTGGATGATCAGGCGAACCATCTTTTCAGGATCTTCTGCTTTATCCAGAATCGAATTGATATTCGAGTTGATAATGTCGGTGAATCTCGAAAATATACCCATCTTGTCTACCTCATGTTGATTTCTTAAGAATCTTGTCGTGACATAACTCTTCCAACATTCATGCCAACTCCAGGGCTTATCTCAACCTACTGTTTTTATTAGTTTTTTTATACAGAGAGCAAGTTCATCACTATTTGGCACCGCGCAATGTAGTGAATCTAGCCAACAATTAGTGAAAATGTCATTACATACGCCATAATCTAATCTTGAATTGAAGCTTTTTCCCTATGAATAACAGACAACATTCCGAACGCCTGCTTGGTGAAGCACCCTCGTTTCTAGAGGTACTGGACCATGTGTCCCAGGTAGCTCCGCTTGATAGGCCCATATTAATAGTTGGTGAACGCGGAACGGGCAAGGAACTCATCGCCGCTCGCCTGCACTACCTTTCAGGCCGCTGGGATCAGGAATACGTAAAAATGAACTGTGCAGCGATCAGTGAGTCTTTGCTGGAGACTGAGCTGTTTGGTCACGAAGCCGGTGCTTTCACCGGCGCAACCAAAATGCACCAGGGGAGGTTCGAGCGAGCAGACAAGGGATCACTTTTCCTTGATGAACTGGCAACGACTTCTGCCCTGGTCCAGGAAAAATTGCTTCGAATAATTGAATACGGTGAGTACGAGCGTGTTGGCGGCAGCAAAACGCTGAACGTTGATGTACGTCTAATAGCCGCCACCAATGAAGATCTTCCGAGCCTCGCAAATGCGGGAAGGTTTCGCGAGGACCTGCTTGACCGACTCGCATTTGATGTCATAACGCTGCCACCACTACGAGCGCGCGCTGAAGATATCATTCTTCTGGCTGAACAATTTGCGGTCACCATGGCCAGTGATCTTGGCATGGAATTCTTCCCAGGGTTTTCAGACATGGCCATTGAAACATTACTTACCCACCAATGGCCCGGCAACATTCGCGAGCTTAAAAACGTGGTAGAACGAAGCGTCTATCGCGCCCCAGACGATGGGACGCCTGTTGATGTGATTACCCTGGATCCATTCGATTCTATTTTCAGGCCCACTGGTTCAAGAGATAAAACCAACGCCGGCAGCCCAAAGTCGGCCGAACCGAATCGACATAGCTTTCCGCTAGACTTTAAGCAGACAGTCCAGGATTACGAAATCGATCTTATTCAGAAAGCCCTTTCGGCGTCTCAATTCAACCAGAAAAAAACCGCCGAAACGCTAGGTGTCACCTACCACCAGCTACGCGGATACATGAAAAAATACGAACTGTTTGAGAACGATTAGCCGATGATACGTCTGCTGCTGTTCCTGCTGTTACTTGAGCCCTCCACGCTTCTTGCGGATGAAATGCTGTACCGTTTAATCAACCAGCGACTGTCGTTAATGGAGCAGGTTGCGGCTTACAAATGGATCAACGAACAACCGATCGCGGTGCCGGAAAGGGAAGCCTTGGTGATCAGCAAGGCCGTGGACGACGGCCTGCGATACGGCATCACCACTGACTCCAGCGGTGCATTTTTCTGGTCACAGATTGAGGCTGCAAAAGATATCCAGCAATGCTGGTTCGATCGCTGGACCGCAGGGCAAGCACCTGAATCCGCAGAAGACCTTGTGGCTATCGTCAGGCCAAAGCTCATCCTCCTGGGAAGCGAAATCACCAGTCGATTGGCGGAAAAAACAAACGACAGGACGTTGTTCAACAGGTTATTCAGTCAGGACTTGCCTATTGACTGCCTGTCAGAAGGCGCGCACCAGAGCATTTTTAACGCGCTTAAAAGCGTCACAACGTACCCCGACCGGCACACACAGGTTATGGACAGCCGCCGGTTACGAGTAGGCACGACGGGAGACTATGCACCTTTCTCCTACTCCGGGGATGGCCTATCGTTTACAGGTGTCGATATTGACCTGGCGCTTAACCTTGCCGAGAGCCTTGATGTGGAACTGGTCTTCATCAAGACCAGCTGGCCCACGTTGATGAATGACCTTGCCGACGGCTTATTTGACATAGCGATGAGCGGCGTTTCCATCATTCCTGCCCGCCAGCAGCATGCCTATTTCTCAGCGCCTTACCATGTTGGCGGAAAATCACCGATCACTTCATGTTCGCGGGTGCACGAATTCAGCTCTCTTGAAGCGATTGATCAGCCCGGCGTACGCGCGATCGTAAACCCGGGAGGCACAAATGAGCGCTTCATTGACGCCAAACTGAAACAGGCAAAGAAAATTCTTCACCAGGATAACCGGACCATTTTTGATGAGATCATCAAGGGTAATGCTGACCTTATGATCACGGACAGCATTGAGGTTAGGCTTCAGGCAAACCTGCATCCAGAGCTCTGTGGGTCAATGCCTGGAGAGACACTGACTTACCAGGAAAAAGGCTACATGATGCCAAAGGACCCTGCCCTCAGACTCGAAGTCAACCAATGGCTTGAGGAGGTACGTTCACAGAACATTCTGGAACGTATCTTTGAGCAGCACTTGAATTAATCCGGATCAACCAGCTTTGCTTGCCACTTCATGTTCGGCACGGGGTCGCCGTTAACAAAAGCCTTGATCATCGCGTTCACTTCGACGGGCGCATCCTGCTGGACCCAGTGTGAGATCCGAGGCAGATATCTGATCGTGAAGTCCCGAACCCATTTGTCAGTTCCGTAGGTCGTTTCCTTGGTTAGCGCCATGTCATCTTCCCCCCAGCACATGAGGGTTGGCGTTTCTATAATAGGAAAGCCCTGGTCCTTCTGGCGCTTGGCACCGCCACCGAAGAAAAGTTCCCGGTAATAGTTAATCATGGCGGTTAGTCCGCCAGGACGAGCAGCATTTTGCGAGTACAGGTTAATGACTTCCTGAGAATACATTTCGGGCCTTGTGCTTGAGGCCTTGATCATCTCTCCCATCGCATTTCCACGTCTACCAATGAGCCACTCAGGCAACCCGGGGATCTGGAAAAAAAAGATGTACCAGGATTTCTTCAGTTGCGCCCATCCCGCCCCTTCACGCCCGGCAGCAGGGTGCGGCACATTACAAATCACCAGTTTCGACAGGGGCCTGATCTCTCGAATGGAGAAATACCATGCAATCACGGCGCCCCAATCATGGGCCAATAAGATCGTTTCCTCACATTCGGCAGCATCAATCAATGCAGCCACATCAGCCAGCAGGTTTTCGATCGCGTAATCTTTCTTGTCCGGGGGAATGGAGGAATTACCATAACCCCGCATATTCGGAGCCCATACTTTGTAGCCAAGCTCTGCGAGCATCGGGAGCTGGTTTCTCCAGGATACGGAGTGCTCAGGAAAGCCATGCAGGCAAATCGCCAGCTTATTGCTGGACTGATCGCCGCACATATCAACTTCAAACCTAAGGCCATTGGCGGTTACAAATTCTGTACTGATGCGGTCGTCAATCGCACTGGTTGTGGACATAACACTCATTAAATTTCATCCCATTTCATTAGCTGACTCATTATTGACAGCAAGCCCCCTGCCTACCAGACTAATGGGCCCTGTCGAACCGCCAGTATCTCATGACCCGACCTAATCTGAAATTCGGTATCTTCCTCGCCCCTTTTCATGGCCTGAAGGAAGATCCAACCCGGGCTCTGGAACGTGACCTACAACTGGTTAGTTACCTGGACGATCTTGGATATGACTACGCCTGGATCGGTGAGCACCATTCTGGCGGCATGGAAATCATTGCTTCGCCAGAAGTATTCATTGCACAGGCCGCAACACAGACTAAACATATTCGTTTTGGTGCGGGCGTTTCTTCACTGACCTTCCATCATCCATTGATCCTGGCTGATCGCATTATGCAGCTGGATCATATGACCCGCGGCCGCGTCGCATTCGGCATGGGCCCGGGTGCACTCCCCTCGGATGCCCAGATGATGGGAATCGATACCCTGAAGCAAAGAGACATGATGCTCCAGGCCATAGAGGTTTTGGTTCCTCTTTTACGCGGCGAAACGGTTACCCGAAAGACTGACTGGTTCGAATTGGACGAAGCACGGCTTCAACTACAGAGCTACTCAAAACCCTCGGTAGAAATGGCAGTTGCATCACAGGTATCACCAAGTGGTGCAAGGGCTGCGGGTATACATGGTGTGGGGCTCCTTTCCGTTGGAGCAACCACCACCGGCGGGTTTAACGCACTCGCCGCCAACTGGGAAATCTGCGCGCGTAAGGCAACCGAACATTCGCAGCCAATCAACCGTAATGCATGGTCATTGGTTGGCCCGATGCATATTGCCGAAACCAGGGAGGAAGCCATGAATAACGTTCGCTTTGGGCTTAACGAATGGATTGCCTACTTTAAGGACGTTGCCGCGCTGCCTATCGCGCCCATCGGTGAAGACCCGGCAGAAGCCCTTGTTGCCAGCGGGTTGGCTGTGATCGGGACACCCGATGACGCGATCGACCAGATTCAGAGACTCGAGACAGAGTCCGGCGGCTTTGGGACATTCCTGCAGATGGCGCATAACTGGGCGGACTGGGCCGAAACGAAGCGCAGCTACGAGTTATTTGCGCGCTACGTCGCACCGCAATTCCAGAACCGGAACGACAATCGACGTGAAAGCTACCAATGGGCTGCCGGGAACCACGCGCAAACTATGCCAAAGGTGGAACAAGCTATCGGCAATGAAATTGCCAAAGACGAAGCAGAGAAGGCAGCCAAACAGTAACGTGATCACTTGCACTGATCTTTAACCGATTTTCATCTAAAGCTGATAACGTAGCGCCCATGAACTCTACCCCTCGCTCAAATACTGAACATCCACGCCGCTTCATCAAGCTAGAAGGCAGTCTTAACCTGCGGGACTTCGGTGGTTACAAAACCCACCATGGGCAAACCGTCAAGGAAGGCCTGCTTTTTCGTTGCGGCGCGATGAACGATATACCTGATCATGCTTTCGATGACTTTGCCAAGCTGGATATTGGCGTGATCTGCGATTTACGCAGCCATGAAGAAGCTGAGACTTCTCCTACCCCTGAAGGTGGTCCATTCGCCTGCCGGGTGCATATCCCAATCTGGCCCGGCAGTTCCACTCAATTTCAGGAAACCGCGAGCAAAGAAACGCAGAGGCCATCACCCGGTCAGTTCGCTGAATTTATGGCGAGAGTCACCCGCGAAATCGCTCGTGACCATGTGGAATCTTATAAAAAGCTAATGAGAGAGCTGGTATCGACCGACAAGGGCTTTCTGCTGCACTGTTCAGCGGGCAAGGATCGAACCGGGTTCGGCGCTGCCATCATTCTGACCCTGCTGGGTGTTGACCACGATACAGTGATGCACGACTACCTGGTAACTAATGAATCCGGTGACCTTTTCGAACGAATGCGCAGCCGCATGATTCAGAACCTTAAAGACCAGGGGATCACCGGCAAAATCGATGATGAGATCGTTAAGGTCATGTCAGGTGTTCGCGCTGAATATCTTTTGGGTGCCTTTGAAGAAATCGACACCCACTATGGCGGCATGTCCGGTTATCTTGAAGAAGTCGGCATTAGTGCCGCCGATCAAAAACATCTGACGGAAAGACTGCTCGCCTGACCAGCTGGAACCACCTGGCATTAAAACCTCTGTAATAAGAATCGCAGCAATTAAGGACCCGATGACTCAGGCGGCCGCGCACCGTTAAACCAGTAAATTTGACAAAATCAAAGACATTTTTTTGCATCAAGCCAGCTAGTTTTTGTAGTGTAATACAGTTAATCTAATTCCATGTCGAAGGAAGAATCTCCCCGCCCACTGAGGCGATCAACACTCATGTTATTTGCGCTGCCGGAGTACGCTGTCTACCTCGGCTCTATTCCCGTGGGCCTATATCTACCACTCGTCTATTCAAAGGATTTTGGTCTCTCACTAACGGAAGTCGGCCTGATTCTGATGCTGGCCAGAATCTCTGACGTGGTTACCGACCCGCTAATCGGCTACCTGAGCGACAGAACACCCGGAAAGTTCGGCAGGCGTAAACCATGGATGGCGGGCGGCGCCTTCCTGATGATGATCTCCGCATTCCAGCTGTTTAATCCAACCGTGCTAAATGAAATGCCTATTGGCACCATGCACCTGCTTGTCTGGGCAGTCTTGCTGTGGCTCGGCTGGACCATGATCAACATTCCTTACTATGCCTGGGGTGCAGAACTTTCAGATGACTACAATGAACGAACCCAGATCACTGGCTGGCGCCAGGCATTCGGTTTCCTTGGCAATGTCAGCGTTCTCACGGTACCGGTGGTAGCAGGTGAAATCACCGGCTATGGCAGCCTGCCCAAGGAAGGATTAACCATCATTGGGTCGATGGCCCTGGTTGCGTTACCCGTTCTAATCACCATTACACTCTGGAAAATCCCGGAAAGAGAGGCCTACCCCAGGCCCAAGGCGCCCGTGCTCAAGCACGCAAAAGACATGTTCTCGAATGGCTCCTTCATGCTGCTCTTTTTCGGCTTTATGTTGATGTCACTAGGAACAGGTTGGGGGTCTGCTATTTTTATGTTGTTTGCAACCTACGTGGTCGAAGCGGAGGGGCAAACCCAGGCGATACTACTCGGTTATTTCGGCGCTAATGTGATTTCTCTACCCTTCTGGGTCATGGTCGCAGAGAGAATAGGCAAGAAACCCACCTGGATCATAGGCGGAGTGCTGTTTGTCATTGTGACACCTTCATTTTTGTTACTGGGTCCTGGCGACCTGAGCGGATTTTTCATCTGCCTTGCATTGTACGGCGTCGCCGGTGGTAACTTTGGCGCACTCTCGATGTCAATGAAGGCTGATGTCATTGAAATAGCATCACGGAAAACCAGTGAAAACATCGCCGGGTCATACATTGCGATCTGGTCACTCGGATCAAAAATGGTGGGTGCACTCGCATTGGGCATATCACTACCCCTTCTGGAAATAATGGGTTTCGATCCAAAGGGCGGCAATAGTCCGGAAGAGATTCAAGCCCTGGCATGGTTATACGTGATACCACCGTGGATTTTCTACGCTACTGCCGTTTGCTTTATTTGGCGTTATCCCATCTCAGCTGCTCGTCTTGAGAAGATCCGGGCGGCTTTTATACACAGGGATAAAAGACGAGAACAGGCCGCTCTGTGACGCTGACCATCACTTTGACAGTTGCTTATTACCAACCCGAACATATCAAACAAACACTAATTAAGGAGAGCCAAGTTGTCCCAGACCAATGTGCTTATTGTCAGTAAAGGTCACGCCTACAATCACGATGCCTTCCTCGCTATGTTTGCGGAAGACGCGGATATTGTCACCACACTTGTCGAACAACCTGCCGCGCAGGTCATGTTGAGACCGGAAAATGTTGGACGTTTTGACGCCGTTCTATTCTACGACATGTCTGGTATCGCCAATGCCGGACTGGTGCACGATGATTCCAACGATACGGGGCAGCCCACCGATGATTATCGACAATCAATCGAGGCGTTAGTCGCGAGCGGAAAAGGAATCGTTATGTTAAATCACGCGACCTGCAGCTGGCCAGAATGGCCATTATGGCGCCAGATACACGGCTCCTCCTTTATGCTGACGGAAGGCGAAGTATTTGGGGACACCGTGCCCGGCTCTGGCTACGCAGGTGGCCACGGCCCACTTCCCAACCCCAGCTTCACACTAAGCCCCGTTGACGCCTCACATCCTGTTACCGCAGGACTGGAAGGGGGCTTGACCGTCGCCGACGAGATATACATTAAATCGAACAATTTTGAAGCCAATGTGCTGCCACTGATGCGCAGCGATTATGAATATGTCTCCAGTAACTTTACCGCGCCACCCATGGCCCCAGCAGAACAGCAGGAAGGCTGGACTCACCCAGGCGGTAGCAATCTCGTTGTTTGGGCCAACGCTGCTCAAAACAGCCCTGTCGTTGCCTCTGACATCGGTGACAGCCCTGGCGCATTTGAAAACGCTGGGTTTCGACGCTTGTTGAAGAACGCGCTGCAATGGGTAGCGTCCGATGAAGCGCGCCAGTGGGCCAGGCAACAATAATGCTCATTAGTCGTGCCGCCTAACATCCAGGCTGCTTTTATCAGAACTGCTTTTATCAGGGCTACTTTTATTAGAGTATGGGGACGTCAATCTGAGTTCTATACAGCACTCGTGTAAAACTCAGCAGAAAGTATGAAAAATAAATTTAGAACCGCGCTGGCCTTTGCGCTGGCCCTGCCTTTATTCGCACATGCGGGAAACCGGTGGATGGATAATCTGGAACCGGCCCATTGGACCGCTACCTGGGCGACAGCCAACAAGACGATTACAGCGTTCGACGCACCAATCGATACCATTAACAACGCCACCTTGCGCCAAATAGTGCGTATTAGTGAAGCTGGTAGCATGGTTCGAGTCTCGTTTAGCAATGAATTTGGCACGACACCACTGATGATCAACGAAGCACATGTCGCCCTGCGAGATAGCGGTTCCGCCATCGTCGAGCGCTCCAGTAAGCAACTTACTTTCTCCGGCTCTAATAGCGTTTCGATTCTTCCAGGCGCACGCGTTGTCTCTGACGCCGTCGATATGGATATAGCAAATAATGCCGAAGTCGTCATCAGTGCTTATTTACCTGACGATGTGACGGGTTCTGGATCGCCGGTGACTTACCATGTCCGCGCGCTACAAACTAACTACATCGCAGCCGGCAACCAGGCCGCCGCCGTAGACCTGGACAGCGCCGCAACCTCCACTGCCTGGCATTTTCTGGCCAGTGTTGATGTAGCTAACCCTTGGCCAATGCCGGTGATCGCGACCCTCGGAGACTCAATTACTGACGGCGATCAAATGGCTGCTCCCAACGAGCCCATCGACACCAATGTTCGCTATCCAGACCTGTTATCCGAAGCGATTAGCGCTGG
>JABJED010000258.1 GCA_018665025.1 Gammaproteobacteria bacterium | reverse complement strand
TTCAATCTCATGTCTGTCTTCGCCGCCGATACCAACGCCGAATAACATTCGACCCGGAGCTATTTTATGCATGGTTGCCAGTTGCCGTGCGACCGGCAGCGGGTGTCTTAGCGGCAATAAGTAGATGCTGATCATGACACTCATCTCAGCATGCAGTTGTGAAAGTGCGGCAATTTCGACAAAACCGTCCGTTCCGGAACCGTCGCGAAACGAGACATGGTCAGCCATGAAAATATGATTAACGCCTGCGGCCCAGGCGTCTTCAAGCATCCTGTGTTTGGCATCAATGCTCATTGACCAAAGGCCTACGGGGGTTGCCAGCCCGATTTTCAATTCATTTGTCATAAGAAGTTCGATTTACCCGTCCAAAATGTGTGCGTGCCAGAACTAATACGTTCCGGCAATGCATGCAATACTAACAGGCCATCCGACAGGCTGGTGTGATTGCCAATGACGATACATGGCCTGTCTATTTCATGGTAAAACCGGGTGCGCTCAAATTGGTGTGGCCTGCAGTAGCGTCGTAGATAGCACTCGCTGATTTTGTAGCGAAAAAGAACCCGGATCAACCTATATACTTGCACAAATAGACTTTATTTTCTGGCTAACTGTTATTGTTGGCCTCATAATTTCAAATGGCTTAAACGAGACTGATGATGGAAACGGGAAACCAACTGATTGAAGAAGCACAGCGTCTTAGTGACCTGTTTTTCGATCAGGCAGAAACAATAGAAGCAGCTGGAAGAGTGCCTGCAGATCTGTCCAAACTTATGGCCGAGGCCGGCTTTTATCGATTGGGCGTGCCGCAGGAGATTGGTGGCCTTGAAGCTCCGCCGCGACTCTCCAGTGAAATTTTTGAGATATTGGCGCAAGGGGATGCCTCCTGCGCGTGGGTTGCTTTCATCGGCACAACCTCTGGTGCTGCTCTAGGGAATGTATCTAAAGAGATCGGCCGACAGATCCTTGCCAGTCCTACGACCATGTTGACAGGAGTTTTTGCGCCAACAGGTCGGGCAGAACTGACAGATGAGGGGTTCAGGGTCACGGGACGTTGGCAATGGGGTTCTGGAAGCCAGAATGCTGACTGGATCATGGGTGGTTGTATGTTGACCAAAGACGGCGAGCCGATCCTCGACAAGGCTGGTAATCCTGCAAATCACATGATGATTATGCCAGCTGATAAAGTCGAATTATTGGACACTTGGCATGTGAGTGGTCTGAAGGGTACCGGTAGTGTTGACTATCAGGTAGACAATTTACTGGTACCAACCACGCATGGTGTAGGATATTTGGACCATGAAGCCCATTCTGGCCCACTCTCCAGTTTTCCCAGCATAACGTTTCTTGCCCTGGGTATTGCCGCGGTAGCGCTGGGTATAGCTCGTGCTTCGATTAAGGAATTTGTGGCGCTTGCAGGGAGTAAAAAGCGGGCACATTCCAGGAAGACGATTGCCGAGCAACCACACACACATCTCAAGCTTGCCGAAGCAGAGGCGCAACTGCGCAGCGCGCGGGCATTCTACTACGAGGCGATAGATGCAGTTTGGGACAGCACGCGGCAACAGGGTCGCGCCAGTTTGGCGCTAAGACGGGATTTGCGTCTGGCAACAACGCATACGGTGACCTCCTGTGTTCAGGTTGTTGATGCCATGTATGCTCTCGGTGGAGGTGTATCGGTTTATCAGACTTCCCGATTGCAGCGCTATCTACGGGATGTTCAGGTCGCACGACAGCACATCATGGTGTCGCCCTCGGTCATGGAAACAGCGGGACGTCTGCTGCTCGATGTAAAGGCAAACGTTTCAATGTTTTAGTTTGTATTCATCGAGGGATCAGGTTCGATGGCTTGCGCCGAAGAGCATCACTAAATTGAAGAGTCTGATGTTGGAGATTATCCAGTCCAGGTTAGAAGGAAGTTTTTGTTGGTGAGGAAATTTGCTGGGTGTTGGCCGTTAATGCGCAAGTGGGGCAAAGTTGTTTCAACGAGCAGCTGCTCAGAAAATACCAGGCAATTAGATTCCACCAAACCGTTTAAAGTATTGTGGATTAACTTTTGGGAGTGCACCCTGTGCATTTTCCATATTTTTGTGAAGATGATCGAGGGAGTTTTCGGACAACAAGGCGTACAAACGCCGGGCAAGATCATTTGCTTCAAACCCAATCCAGCCATTGGGTAGCATTGCTTCGGGGAAATCCGGATCCCGCAATAACACCCTTCGATACTCGTGCAACATTAGTGTGCGTATCTGAAAACTCAGTTCCGGTCCCGGATTATTCTTGCCAAGCTCTAAAACTAAAGGTTGGTAGAATCTAAGAAAATCACCATACATCCCCCGCAGTTCATCCAGATTCCATTTTTGCTCTGCCAGAGTCTTTAATGCTGCCTGCGAGTTAGGATCATTTGCTGATGCAGAAAAAACAATAACTTTACCGAGCAGGTTTTGTTCATGCAAAGTTTCCTCTAAGGAAGTTTTTTCGGAAGATGGGTGCGCGTACATACCATTGACCAGCGAGTGGTATCCCTGCCATAACATGCTTTTTCGAAATTCTCCTTTCCTGTCTTCTGGCACAAATACGGGTGAAACCAGCGTCCAACTCCCATCCCACTCCCGGGTACTCGCAGAGTAGATTCGCCGGGCCGCCTTCTCGGTAAAATGATTAGCACTGTCAGTAAAACAGTAATAGCTACGTCGACCGATCTTCTTTATCTGCAACCAGTCCTGTTGCGCCAGTCTAAATACCGCCGTGCGCACTAGCCGCTCAGTATAACCAAAAGGTACCAGGGCCTGGATTAGACTGCCTAACCAGATCCACCCCCCGTGCTGGGAAATAGAATCACCAAACACGGTCACTACCATGGAAGTACAACTGACATTGCGTTCTGCAGCTCGCTGAGAAATCAACTCGGGGCCAATATTCACCTCAACCACTGGAAGAATCAGCCATATTTACAGACATATTTACAGACATAAGTATGGCAACCGTCCTTTATAACTGGTCAAAATCAATAACTACCTTTTTTGAAACAGGATGCGCCTGGCAAGTCAGTATCATGCCTTCAGCCAATTCCTGAGCGGTAAGCGCATGGTTCAGGTCCATGTCTACCTCACCTTCCATTATGCGTGCTTTGCAGGTTGCACACACTCCACCCTTACAGGAAAACGGTAAGTCGGCGCCATTTGTCATCGCAGCATCAAGAATGTTTTCACCGTCAGCAGTCAACTCAAAGCGCGAAGACCTCCCGGCAACGGTGACCACAACTTCACTCATCTGCCCGCCATATTGTTTGGCTCGGGCATGGTGCTTTTTCACCACTTCTTTCGCATCCTCTGCAGATGCATAAAACAGTTCGTAATGAATATGTGATTCATCTACGCCATTGGCACGCAATCCACGGGATACTTCTGAAATCATGGGTTCAGGGCCGCACAGAAAAAATTCGTTAACACCACGCAGACTGATAAGCCCTTTGCGAGCCAGTTCATCGCCTTTGCGATTATCTATTCGCCCAAACAGTATCTCTGCATCCTGTTCTTCCCGGCTTAGTATATTTACCCAGTTAAATCTATTCATGTACCTGTTTTTCACAAAACTAAGGTCTTCCTTGAACATGACGGAAGCCGAATTGCGGTTGCCATACAACAAAGTAACCTCGCTAAGAGGTTCCTTCGACAATACAGACTTTATAATAGACAGCATCGGCGTAATCCCGCTGCCCGCACATATGCACAAATACCGTTTTTTGTTTTCCCCGGACAAAGGGGTATGAAAATTACCCTGAGGCGGCATAACATCAAGCATGTCTCCTGCTGCTAATTGAAAGGCAAAAGAGGAAAACGCACCCCCTTCTATGTGCTTTATTGCCACCTGCAGCTTATTGTCATCGACACCTGCACAAATTGAATATGAACGACGTATGTCTTTCTCTTCCAGAATCGTACGCAGCGTAAGATATTGACCCTGAATAAAGTTGAATTTTTCCTCCAGCTCGGCAGGTACATCAAACGTTAAGCAAACAGCACTTTCAGTTTCCCGTTTCACTGATAAAAGCTTCAGCGAGTAAAAATCGGCTTCACTCATACAGATTCCATTCGTCAGCCACCTGATCTAAATACACTTAAAGTAATCAAAAGTTTCCAGACAGTTATGACACTTATACATAGCCTTGCAGGCAGTTGATCCAAATTCACTTATCAGCGTATTGTCTGTTGATACGCATTGGGGGCAAATGACTTTTCGAACATCCCAGGTTGGTGTGGGAGGAGCAATCCCGAAGTCCATCAATTGTTGCTTGCCCTTTTCGCTCATCCAGTCAGTTGACCATGCTGGAGATAAGCGCGTAACGACTTCTATTGATGAGTAGCCTGCATGGTTAAGCGTTTTACGGATATCGCTTTCAATTTCCCGCATCGCCGGGCAGCCGGAATAAGTGGGAGTGATGGCTACCTCTACTCGGCTCTCGTGTTCACTTACATCCTGCAATACACCCAGATCCCAGATCGATATAACCGGGATTTCGGGATCGTATACATTGTCCAGCAAGGCCCAAATTTGGGGGCATAAGGACTGCTCTCGCGTCCGGGTTCTGAGTACTTGTTCTTCGGCTACCACCGGTAAAAGGGCCATAAAACTTACCAACTTAGCCCGGGATAAGCGCGTTGCAGGTATTGCAGTTCAGACAATAAATGTCCGTGGTATTCAGTGTGAACACCGGCTCGCCCACCCGTTACCTGCCAGTCACCGGGCGGATGATCCAGCGTTGCTTCGCTCAGGATTTGAGAAATCCGGGCATCCCACGTATCAAACAATGCTGTACGATCCACCGATATTCCACCGGGCAAGAGACCAAGTTCCGCTTCTGTCATCTCAAATAACTCAGGCGTATACCCCCACAGTTCATTGACAGCATTTTGCATTCTTAAATGGCTTTCTTCGGTGCCATCTCCCAGGCGTAACGTCCAGTCGTGACTGCGCCGTAAGTGATATTTGCTTTCCTTTAAGGTTTTGGCTGCGATTGCCGCCAAATGTAAGTCGCCTGACCCACTCAATACAGTAAAATATTCGACATTAAACAAATCAACAATCAGCTGACGTGTCATAGTGTAGGCAAAATCCCCGATAGGCATTTCAAAGATCAGCAGGTTTCGATACTCGCGACTGTCGCGTAAATACGCAATATCGTCTACCGACTGATCCTGAAAATCTCCCCCGACTATCTTTGCCAACTCTACGGCGTACTCATAGTACATATTCGCTCGCCCAAGAAAGTCCAGAGCGACATTTGAGATGGCAAGGTCTTCTTCCAGCATGGGTGCATTTCGACACCACTCACCCAGTCGTTGCCCCAACATGAGGCTGTCATCACCAAGGCCAATGGAAAATTGCAGGGTGTATGCCCTAATTTTTGATTCACTATCACTCATACTACGTTCCGGAAAATGGGGTATTACATATTTTTAATGCTATCGGGTAGTACATAGTGGGTAGCGTGGCGATAGGGCTTGTCTTCCATTGGGTCATAAAAACTTGCTGCATCCTCCTCCTGTGAACAAGTGATATCACCGGACTTTACCACCCAGATGCTTACACCTTCATTACGGCGGGTGTAACAGTCTCTAGCGTATTCAAGTGCCTGCTCAGCGTCCTCTGCATGAAGACTGCCGACGTGTTTATGATCCAGGCCGCGCTTGGAGCGTACGAATACTTCATACAACGGTGTATGTACTTGCGTGCTCACGAGGCCTCCTTTATCTGGTTTCGATCCTGTACTTTGTTCTTGTGGACCCGCATAGCTTCACGCACCCATGCACCTTGCTCATGTACTTTTTTATGGTGTTCGACGCGTTGTTTGTTACACATACCCTTACCGTTTATCACGCGCGAAAACTCATCCCAGTCGATAGCGCCAAAATCGTAGTGGCCGCGTTCTTCGTTCCACTTAAGATCATCGTCGGGTACCTGAAGACCCAGGAATTCTATCTGGGGTATGGTCTGATCTACGAAGGCCTGACGTAACTCATCATTACTCTTTCGTTTTATTTTCCATCGCATAGACCGTGCACTGTGTGCAGACTCAGCGTCATGCGGACCAAACATCATAAGGGAAGGCCACCACCAGCGATTCAGCGCATCCTGCGCCATGGCTTTTTGTTCTGTACTACCATTTGCCAGAACTACGAGGCTTTCATAACCCTGTCGTTGATGAAAACTCTCTTCTTTGCAAATCCTTACCATCGCTCGAGCATAGGGGCCGTACGAGGTGCGCTGCAGTGATATCTGGTTAACAATCGCTGCGCCATCTACCAACCAGCCAATGGTGCCGATATCGGCCCAGGTCAGTGAAGGGTAGTTGAAAATTGAAGCGTATTTTGCAGCGCCGCTTTGCAATGCCGCTACCATTTCTTCACGCGTTATTCCCAACGTTTCAGTGGCGCTATAAAGGTACAACCCGTGCCCGCCTTCATCCTGCACCTTGGCCAAAAGAATCATCTTTCGTCTCAATGTTGGAGCACGACCTATCCAATTTCCCTCGGGTTGCATGCCAATTATTTCAGAGTGCGCATGTTGCGACATTTGCCTGATCAGGTTTTGTCGATAGGCTTCAGGCATCCAGTCTTTTGGCTCAATCTTTTGTTCATCATCAATACGCTTTTGAAACACCTGCTCCAACTCGTCTGTCTCGAGTTCAAATTGCGTCATATCGTTTACTCTTATGGTGGCTTTTACTCAGGTAACACCGCGCCGCGGATACGCGCGGAACGCCCTCTGAACTGGGCAATAATCCGATTATTTTGATCACTAACAGCAACATCATATAAACCAGTTTTCTTGCCCTGGGTTACAATGCTGGCGCTGGCGGTGAGTACGTCACCAGCAGAGGCAGGTTCTAGAAAGTCAATAGAGGCGGCGGATGCAACTGCGACAAAATTCTGGCTGTTACAGGCGAAAGCAAAAGCCGAATCCGCCAGAGAAAATATCATTCCTCCGTGACACATGCCGTGCCCGTTTACCATCGTCTCCCGCACGGTCATTGAGAGTACTGCACAGCCCTCGCGCACAGAGACAATTTGCATACCCATCGCTTGAGAAGCACCATCTTCTGCCCACATAGAATCTGCACACCGTGCTGCGAGAAGATCAGCATCGTCTTGTTCTGGCATGCCTAATAACCCTTAAATTCCGGTTTACGCTTCCCCATGAATGCAGCAACCCCTTCTTTATAGTCATCGGACTGGCCGAGAACTCTCATCGCTAACCTTTCGTTTTCCAACTGCTGATGCATTGGCGTGGAAAGAGATTCGTTCAATAGTTTTTTTATGGTGGCAAGGCCCTTGGTGGGTTGCGTTGCCAGGTGTTCTGCAAGTTTTATGGCTTCGCCCATTAGTTGATCGTCGTCAACACACTGCCAGATCATGCCCCATGATTCGGCCTGCTCTGCGGTTAGTTTATCCCCCAACAGTGCCAATCCTTTTGCCCTGGCCATACCCACCGCGCGTGGCAAGTTCCATGTTCCCCCAGAATCAGGCACGAGCCCAATTTTGCAAAAAACCTGAACAAAAGAAGCACTTCGTGCGGCCAGGACAATATCACAAGCCAGGGCCACGCTTGCCCCTGCGCCTGCAGCGACACCATTGACAGCGCAAATAACGGGTTTTTCCAGGGTCATAATTGCACGTACAAACGGGTTGTAGTATTTCTCTACGATCTCACCCAATTCAGCAGGTTCTTCCGACCCGCTACCCATCAAATCCTTAAGGTCCTGTCCCGCACAAAACCCTCTGCCTTCCCCTGTTATCACCAGACACCTGACTTGTTCGTTAGTCCGAACATCTAGCATTGCAGCCTGCACATCTTCGTGCATTGCTACGGTAAAGCTGTTCAATGTTTCGGGCAGGTTCAGGGACAAAACCGCTGTTCCGTTAGCCACGTTATATTTAATATTGTTGAATAACATTGTGTCTCCTGAGCGTGCAGATGCTAATGCGCACTCTCGTGTGCATAGGTGGTTTTTTGTCTTTCGAGAGCTATTTTATGATACATAATTATTACTATGTGTCAATATTGTGTAATATAAATGAAATTAAGAATAGGGAAGTCTATGTCTACTTCAAGCATCGGTTATGAAAGTATAGAAAATGCCACTTTGGATGAACTACAGGCTTTGCAACTGACACGGCTCAAACAAACGCTCAATCATGTTTACACAAATTCACCGGTCTATCGAAAAAAATTTGAAGATAAGGGTGTGCACCCCGATGATCTGCGCGAGCTAGGTGATCTGGCAAAATTCCCGTTCACAACCAAAGCCGATTTGAGAGATAACTATCCCTTCGGAATGAACTGCGTGCCGATGGAACAAATTGTTCGCATACATGCATCCAGCGGCACAACCGGCAGACCCACAGTTGTCAGTTATACACAGGAAGACATAGACATTTGGGCTTTGGTGGGGGCTCGGTCCATATACGCCGCTGGTGGCAGACCCAATGACAAAGTGCATGTGTCCTACGGCTACGGGTTATTTACTGGTGGACTCGGAGCACACTATGGTGCTGAGCGGTTGGGGTGTGCGGTTATCCCGATGGGCGGGGGACAAACTGCGAAGCAGGTGCAACTGATCCATGACTTTGACCCGGAAATCATCATGGTAACGCCGTCTTACATGCTGAACATTGCCGATGAAATGGATGCTCAGAACATTGATACTAGTAAGCTTTCGCTCAGGTTGGGTATTTTTGGCGCAGAACCGTGGACCGGCTTAATGCGTGAGGCCATCGAAAACAGATTGGGTATTGATGCAGTTGACATATACGGTTTATCAGAAGTGATGGGCCCTGGTGTAGCGCAGGAATGCATCGAGGCAAAAGACGGCCCTACAATCTGGGAGGATCACTTTTACCCTGAAATTATCGATCCCGAAACAGGGGAGGTGTTGGAAGACGGAAAGGAAGGAGAACTGGTTTTTACCAATCTGACTAAAACTGGCATGCCAATGATCCGTTACAGAACCCGTGATCTGTCACGTTTGCTGCCGGGCACCTCCAGAACCATGCGGCGCATGGACAAAATTACCGGTCGAAGTGACGACATGTTGATCATTCGAGGGGTTAACGTTTTTCCAAGTCAGGTTGAGGAGCAAATACTGACTATTGATAGCCTGTCTCCACACTATATGATCGAGGTAAGCAGAGAAAATAACATGGACAGCCTGTGTATCTGCGTGGAACCGAAAGCTGAAATGAGCGCAGATGCCGTCGAAGCAGCGTGTACTCAATTACAACAGCGGGTTAAAGCCATGGTTGGCGTGTCCAGTAAAATCGACATGAAGACAGTTGGCAGCTTGCCCCGTTCGGAAGGCAAAGCAAAACGGGTGGTCGACAGTCGTTAGGTTCTCTGTGGTAATCAGGACAGCGGTGCTCGAACAAGCAAAAACCCAAAGACGTGCCAGAAAACAGCCCCCGGTACTCTTTCTGAGAGAAATATTTTGTATTTCCTCCAGGCATAAGCCACAAAGCCAGCGGCCGTAGATGGAACCGAATCACCGAGGATGATACTTTTACAATTTTGGAAAAATGCAGTTTAAAATATACCGTGCCTGGTGATGAAAGGGGCCCCTCCAAATGAGTCAGAAGAGGGGGCTTGGATTACCGATGGTTCGCGAGTCATCAGGGTGAGACAGCATCTTTACGGGCCCGGGAGCCCGGCCTGCTGATTAAGAAAGTCAGGTCGAGTGATTCACCAGTTGATTGACGATTACATAGAAGAAAGGCGACCATAGCCCCTTAGCTATTCAAGTGTTTAAAGAAAACGTCGTCAGACGTGAGGAAGGCGTATGTCAGAAAAACTATCCCCCGGAGAAGCTCGTGCCCCAGGGCATACCTATCAAGAGGCAATACAGAAAGATGCCTCTGAACCGCCACCGTCCTTTCTGACTGAGTCGTATGAATTCCTTGGCGATGCGGATATTCCATACTCCAACTATACGTCCAAGGACTATGCGGAGGCGGAGTTTGAAAAAATGTGGCCGAAGGTTTGGCAGATGGCCTGTCGCGAAGAGCATATTGCGGAAGCGGGAGACTATCAGGTTTACGATATTGGCCAGCTTTCGGTAATTGTCACGCGGACTGAGTCCATGCAAATTAAGGCTTACTACAACGCCTGCATGCATCGGGGTACGGCGTTAAAGTCTCCCGGCGACAATGGTTATTGCGAAAGCTTCCGTTGTCCGTTCCATGGTTGGGTTTTTTCTCTTGAGGGAGAATTGATTGACCTGCCGGAGAATTGGGACTTCCCGCATGTGAAAGGTGACAGCCATAGTCTACGTGAGGTTCTGGTGGACACCTGGGGCGGCTTTGTCTTCGTGAATTTTGACCCTAATGCGGAGACTTTGAGTCAATATTTAGGTGTTTTGCCAGAGCATTTCAAAGACTTTAATATTGATGACAGGTATATCGAGACACATGTGTGCAAGCGATTACCCGTCAATTGGAAGGCCGCCGAAGAAGCGTTCATGGAGGCCTACCACGTAAAGGAAACCCACGCAGGTGGCGCTGAGTTCTCTGAACCGGTTACAACCTATGATGTCTTTCCGGAAAACGTTAATCGTTTCATACACACCGTCGGATCGTTGAACCCCAGAATGCCCCAGGCACCGAGTCAGCAGGAACTAATGCAGATGCTCTGGGGAAGACGTGGTCCCGCTGACGGAGCATGCCCAGTCGTGCCTGAGGGGATGACGGCTAGAGACGTTTATGCCAGGATCGTGCAGCAGCAGTTGGGTGCAACCTATGACCAGGACTTTTCTGATTACTCAACGGCACAGACGCTGGATTCCATCGAGTATTTTCTGTTTCCGAATCTTTTTATTTTTCCAGGATTGACGCTACCTATGGTCTACCGATTCCGTCCAGACAAGAATGATCCTGACTATTCCTATTTTGATCTGTATTTTCTACGACCGAAACACCCCGAAAAGCAACCACCGCCGCCGCCTGAACCACTGGTACTGGATATTGAAGATAGCTATACGCAGTCTGAAGGCCTCGGCTTTCTTGGGGCTGTGTATGATCAGGATACTGACAATATGGCCGCCCAAACGCGTGGTTTTAAAACGTGTGCCAAAGGTGGGCAAACCCTAGGTAATTATCAGGAAGTAAGAACCCGACATCTGCATCAGCGGGTTGGCGATTACTTAGATCAATAGCGTGCCGGAAGTCATTCACGAACCCCTGGCTTTAAACAGCACTAAGGTAATTGAGCTAGAAGGGGAGAGTTTATTACTGTGCAATTCGGGCGGTGCACACTTTGCTATTCGAAACCAATGCACACATCAAAATTCACCACTGGCGGGAGGGCGTGTTCGCAATGGATTCATTTCTTGTCCGTTGCACGGCGTTAGGTTTGACCTTCGTACGGGCGAACCGCGTGGAGCGTTAACCAGAATTCCGGTAGAGACATATGCGGTCAGGGAC
>JABJED010000257.1 GCA_018665025.1 Gammaproteobacteria bacterium | reverse complement strand
TTAGTATCGCTCGCGTTGGGGTCCGAGTAGACTCTATCCTACATAGTTAGGGTATTTTGAGAATTCAGCGTTATGAAAAAATCCAAGCTAATGTTGGTTTTGGTATTTATTGCAGTGTTTGCTGCCGTGGTCGGATATAACCAGATCAGCAAGGAGCAAGTACAAGTTACCGGGACTTTTGATGGGGTCGTCAAAGCACCCCTCTTGGTTGTCGGTGCCTCGGGACCCATTGAGCAACAAACCTCCGCACCATTCGTTGTCATTTCATCACCTGTGGATAAGCCAGTGCCAGAATCGGGTTTAAAAGGGATCTATTTGCAAGTAGCTGATCTCGGCGAGCTCACGGAAGACGATCGGATCGTTTTCTATATACCCCAGGAGGATAGCCATCTTTCAGGCTATGTAGAGGAAACATCCCTCACCGAGTCGGGAAACAAAGTAATCACCGGCATGCTGCTGGATAAAGGATTTGAATATAGGTTTGTATTTACCGTTGGCCGATTGCAGACCTTCGGTACTCTGCACACATCAAAAGGTCGTTATCAGTTGGAAGCGCGAGATGGCATCGCCCGGCTTGTTTCAGCAAGAGAGATAAACAGGGACCTTGACTTCAGTAAACCTGACTATATTGTCACTAAAAAATCCGCGGTGGAAGTAGTAACATCCAATAGAGTTTCGCCAGAATTAGTTGTATCAGAGTAGCAGAAGTCTGACGAGGCACCAGACAGAGGGAGAATGAATACTAAATACGCCATGATCCGGATTCTGTTGGCACTTGTTGCGATCAGTTTTCCTGCCTATAGCTTGGGTGCTGGGGGTTTGGGCCCGGACCTCTCTCTCATCTGCCCATGCACTGTTCAATCCAATTCGGCAAGCTCAATGACAGCCTCTTTTGGGGTAGAGAACATTGGCTCTAGTTCCAGGAGCAATTTAGCGTTCCAAATAGTCGCACACACTGCCCGAACCTTATCGGACGCGGGCAATGATGTGTCGTTTCTTGGCGAAGCCTCCCTGACCGATTCTCTGGCGGCTAACAGCCAGATTACATTTGCAACAGCTAAAATTCCGATGAGAGCACTGAATCAAGGCAGTTATTACATTACCCTTTTGCTAGTGGAAGACGGTAATTTAGTGGATCAGGCTCGGATGAGCAGCAAGGTCACACTGGGTGGCACGCTTGCAGGACAAGCGATAAATGACCTCTATTTCGACTCAGATCCGTCGATCAGTATTTCCGGCACGCAAGCAACACTCACGCTTCCGGCAATTGGTAATGCGGCAGCGACGAGCCAGGTGATCGTAGTGCAACTGCGTGCATCCGACAATCAGGATATTTTTGCCAGCGGATCTTTTCTACTGCAGGAATTTGACGTCGCCACGCCAATTGCCGCACGCGGGAAATCCGTAAGTAGTGTGGAAACGTTTTCTTTACCTTCCTTGCCGGAGGGGAATGATTTTTACCATCTGCTGGTTACCGACGGGACTTTTACGATGCTGGTGCATTTGGTTCAGGCTCCGGGTGTCACATTCGATACGGTGAGTTTCTCGGAAACGAGTACCGATTTTCTTGTCGATACGGATGGAGACGATGTTGGCGATGAAAACGAGAAAATCATGAGCTCGGATCCTAACAGCGCTGCGTCTGTTCCCGGGCCAAGCACGGTCGATCTGTTAGTTGTCTACAGCGCCGGGGTCACCACGCTCTACAATGGCGACCCAACGGCGCGTTTTGATCATTTAATATCACTATCAAATCAGGCATTAAGTGACAGCAACGTTTCGATGAGCTTAAGACTTGTCTCAGCGCAAGAACTGAACATTGATGAATCAAAGACGATTGGCCAATGGTTAGACGATGCAGAAGCTGCAATCGGTGTTTACTCTGACCTGGAGCAGCGGCGGGTTGCAGTTGGCGCTGATCTGGTGGTGATGTTCAGGCAATTTGATACCGGTGACACCTGCGGCCTGGCTGGGATTGGCGGCGATGGCACAGAGGGGCTTATGAGTCGAACCACTTTCATCAGTGCCAGTTTCATCGATTTTGACGCCTGTGGTGATCTCACCATGATCCATGAAGTGGGTCACAATATTGGCCTCGGTCACTCGTTTCGCCAGAATGATACGGGCACCTTTATCTGGGCCAGAGGTCACGGTATTGATGACGGCTTTACCACACTGATGGCTTACGGGGCTTCATTTGACAACGCGCCGGAGTTGCCACTTTTCTCCAACCCTAATGTGGCTTTATGTGACGGTTCACCCTGTGGCATCGCTGTTGGTCAGCCCGAGTCAGCATTTTCTGCCAAGAGTATTAATGTGGTTCGTTTTCAAGTTGCAGCTTTCACCCCTGCCTCTGATGACGCAGACAATGATGGCG
>JABJED010000035.1 GCA_018665025.1 Gammaproteobacteria bacterium | reverse complement strand
GGCAGTGTTGCTCAGTGGGTAACCACGGGTTTCGGAGTGTGGGTGACGTTCACTTGGGCGCAATCGCTAAAAATACGTGACCCAGCCACCTACAACATGATGTTCGGGTCAAAAGCGTTCATTTACACCATGCTGGCTTTTCCGTCGATGGCCTTTATAGGCTACGGTGCGGGTTTTTGGATCCCACCATTGATACTTCGCGCGCATGATGTGGGCGTCGCGGAAGTTGGGTTGTACATTGGCATTGGTGCAGCGCTGGGTGGTTTTGTGGGTATTACCAGTGGCGGCATGCTCGCTGACAAATTGAAGACGCTTTTCCCTAGTGGACGCCTTGTACTCGGTTACGTCGTTATTGCTGGAAAGGTACCGTTGTTGTTGTGGCTTCTTTATACCGATAGTTTGGTTGCCGTCTACATTATTAACTTTTTCTTAACCGCGTTCTCAGCCTGCGCGGGTGGGGTCCCGCCTAGTACTGCAGCCGACCTTGTTATGCCGCGAATGCGCGCGGTGGCTGGTGCCTACTACATTTTGCTGAATACGTTCATAGGCTTGGCGCTCGGCCCTTATGTGATCGGTCAAATTTCGGTCATGCTGGGAAACACCGGTATGGATGATGCGGATTCTCTGCGAGGTGCCATTGCGCTTGCCATACTCAGCCTGGTACCGGCACTCTTTTTCTTGATTATGGCGCAACGTCATTTACCAAAAGATGAAGACAGCCGCCTGGAACGAGCGGCAGCGCTTGGTGAAGATGCCCAGGTGCGAATGGGAAATTAGGATTGGGGACGCTGTCAAATGCTCTAATCAAATAATTTGGTGTCGAAGCAAATGATTTGGGGTCGAAGTAAAATTTACATTCTTCTCCTACCTCAAACAGAGGCAATGGCGTAGAGATAAAACGGGACAGATCTATTTTACTGTAGTTAAACTACTTTTCTGGCTTACATATTCAATGTTGGCCTGCGTTGTCCTCGATGTTCAATACGAATACCTATGCGACTTTCAATTTCATCGATAAACGAACTGTTTCCTGTCAATTGATTTCGAGATAGCGCAGTTTGAATAAAATGATGTGAAGACTCAGCACCCCCGTGGTCTTCAGTAAACGATTTATATGCATCTTGTCTAGATTGGAGTGAGCCACCCAAAGCCAAAAACTTGGGTCATCATCCGGAAGGTGTCAACCTCATATGGACAGTTAGCTAAAAGATAACATTCATTTTGTATATCCGGCAGCGCGTAAAGTCGGGAAGTTAACCCTGTCATCAATGATGCTACCGTCTTCGTTTGGCACAATGGGGTTGATCGCTACTGATAGCGGTGGCATAGCAACCATCGGCCGCCCCTTAACAAAGCGCTCAGGGTTCAGCGCGTAGCGCTCATCCAGGGCTTTTTGTTTATCGATGGCAACGACCCTATATCGCTCTGCAAATACTTGCTCAGGCGTGAAGCCTGCCAAGCCGCTGTGATGATGTTTGTCGTTATACCAATCGAAGTACGCTTCACACCAGGCTCTGGCGTGACCTACATTCTCGAAGCGACCAGGATAGTCTGGCTGATATTTCTGGGTTTTAAATTGACTCTCACTGAAGGCATTGTCATTGCTTACACGGGGTCGGCTATGGCTGCAGGTCACATCCAACTCTTTCATGTGGTCGAGATAGCCGTGGGCAATCATGGGTGACCCCCGGTCCTGATGGATCGTTAGCTGGTCTGGAGTGATGAGATAGCGTGCAGTGGCTTCTGCCATCAACTGGGTGGCAAGTGCGCTGTCTCTTTGCGTGAGACCATCCAGGCAACCGCAAACCGGCTGAACAGGTCGAGCACAACATACAGCGACAAGTACACGCCACGACGAACCAGTGGCAACTTCGTGATGTCCCAGGACCAGACATCGTGCGGTGCGGTGGCCAATAACCTTGGGATGGCATGATGCTGCGCAGGCCGTTGATGACGACGTTCACCTGCTTCCTGATTACTGCGAAGAATGCGGTGCATGGTGCTCACAGAACAATGATATTGGCTCTGTTCCAGTAAGCGTTGATACACGGCTGCAGGCGCTTGATCACAATGCGCTTCACTGTGCAGAAGCGCAGTCACAACAGCCCGCTCTTGCTGGCTCAAGGCTCGAGGTTGTACTGCATGTAAACGAGAACGCCGGGGTGGTTCATCATTATCTGCGCGTTTGCGCCGAGCTGCCACAGTACTGCGATTGAGCCCCAATACCTGACAGGCTTTCACCATCGAAAGCCTTGCAGGGCGTTGCGTCAGGGCAACATTCACTGCTCGTTCCCATTCTTCAAGTGATCGAAGATCGTGAATGCTTTTTTTTGGAGATCAAGGCAATCATTTGCGATATCGAGCTTGCGGCTCAGTCGCGCATTGTCTTTTTCAAGCTGGGCAATACGCCTTTGATCTGGTGTCATTGACGGCACTGGGCCGGGTAAGCTTTTACTAAGTCCCTGGACGCCGTGCTGAGCGTACTCAGGCCGCCAGTCGGCTAGCTGGTTGCTATAGAGCTTCTCACGTCGCAATAAGCCACCGAGTTCGCCGTGCTTGCAAGCATCAGCTTCAGCGATGATACGTAACTTAAAGTCTGCGCTGAATTGACGACGCGTTCGCTTCTCCAATACCGGGTTGGGCATAACCTGCGTATTATTTAAATCTGATGGTGGTTTTGGCATTTTTCTAACCTGCATGGTTCACCCTGAAATTTATGTTATCCCAATTACGTGCTGTATGGGATCAGGTTGACACACAATGGGGTAGTAACTTCCTACGCGAACCGGGAATAAACTGCATACAGGCATTCTCACGTGTGACCCTATCGATGGCGAGCCAAGCCGATATGATCACGGGCGGTTCTAGCGGCCAATAGTTGTAATCCTGATGCCAAGGTATTTCTTTAGCACCCGGTCCCTTGTCAAAAAAGTGCGCGAGCCAAAGCAAAAGGTCTTCGCCAACAATGCTGTTCATCTTCGCCACCATTTCTGGCAGCGTGGATAAACGGTAGGCTAACGCTGAATCTAAAACCGGTTGTGATGTCTTGGAATCAGGCGCGCGTGCCAACCTTCTTCAGGATAGGGCGCAGGTTTTGTTTGCAGCAATGCCGTGACCTCGCCGCTAAGCTTATTCATCTCAGCTGTGGGCATGGCTTCAAATGGGCCGATAAAACCTTGTTTGTGAAACTGAGCAACTTGGTCGGCATTGAGTTTACTTGGCACTGTTAGCACTTCACTTTTATTGGCCAACTTTGTCCTATAAATATACCGACTCTCGCGAGAGGATAAGAATTATAACAGGGCTTTTCGATCGAAAGTCTGAGTATCGAACCAGATCGGTTGCCTGCTTGTTTTATGAAAGAGCCGTTCAGACCACCTGAAGAGCTTTCTGGATCAGTAGTCCGAGTTGGCGAGCTCTGTTGGGTAATCGCCGCCTGGTATGAGGATTGCTGGACGTTACGCCAAGAACCGGCGCCAAGTCTAAACCAAATTATGGCGGTCGATTGACGCGGTCCAGAGGTTTTTAAAAGCGATAGGGTGGCTAGTACTGAGCCGTCCCACCGTCGACACTGAGCAGCGCGCCGGTGATCCCGCCACCCACATCGCTTGCAAGCAGAACGGCAACGGCCGCTACTTCTTCTACCGTGTTGGGCCGTTTAATCGCTGCTTCTTGTGAGAAGGTGGTGACCATTTCATCGAAGGTCATGCCCATTGCCTCAGCGGTCTTGGGGCCACTGTCCCGAACAATGTCCGTGATAATGAGGCCCGGACAAAT
>JABJED010000256.1 GCA_018665025.1 Gammaproteobacteria bacterium | reverse complement strand
CCGCCCTGAAAAAAAGCAGATGCGCCCGGAACCGACAACAGGTTAGCCGAGATCAATCCTCCGGTTGAACTCTCCGCAACAGAGACTGTATCGCCCCGTTCAATCAGTAGTCCAGCAATGTCAGTAACTGTATCTGAAAACATAGTTAGTCATCCTTTAAGTGTTATACGTGACTGCCCCCTCCAGCCCGACGCAGGCCTTTGCGTAGATCAGGTTACAGTGATCATGTTCTATTTTTGATAGCTTACTGTATAGACCAGACTACCGCTGGAATACGAATGAGTATCGAACAATTTCGAGCTTAAACACGCAGCTGGCTGGCGACGTTGCCAGCCCAGCGAGCAGGCTTAAACAGCCTGCCCAATTAAAGATATTAACACCCTGTAAACCATAGGCTGTACGGAGCGACGTCGGTCTGCGATAGTTGAGCGAATACTTATCAACTATTATCGCCAGGAGTATTCATGATCGTCGTCAATGCAGTAATCGAGTCAACGGAATCCGATATCGCAGCAATGAAAGAAGCTATCAGGGAGATGGAAACTCATAGTCGCAGAGAGGCAGGCTGTGATGACTATACATTCTCTGTCGAGACCAGCAATCCAAATGTCATCAGAGTAACCGAGCAATGGGAGAACATGGCAGCTCTTGCAGCGCACTTTGCCGAACCGCATATGGCCGTTTTCCAGCAGGCTATGGCTGCCAATCCCCCAAAATCAGTTAACGCTAAATTTTATGAAGCGACTGAAGTATCTGGTCCAGGATAATAAATACTGAGGTTAGCTATCCAGATAACTCGCGTCCGACATAACCTGCTTGATCTGGGTGAACTCCAGAATTCCCTCTGGTCCGCATTCACGTCCCCAGCCTGACTGTTTATAGCCACCGAACGGCTGCGTCAGGCTGACCCCTGCACTGTTGATCGCCACAGCACCTGAGCGTATTTTTCTTGCGGCATTCAGCGCTGTTTCCTTATCTTTGGTGTAGATCGAGCAGGCGAGTCCAAATCGCGAGTCGTTAGCGATATTTATTGCGTCTTCTATACCGTCATGAGCTATTACCGCGGTTACGGGACCAAAGACTTCTTCCTGCGCGATGGTCATGTCGTTAGTCACGTCTGCCAGCAATGTCGGTGAGTAAAACCAGCCTCGATTCAAATGTGCCGGCCTGTGACCGCCCGTCACAACCGATGCGCCCTCTTTCTTGGCGATACCGACATAGCGTTCGACGCGGTCTCGAGCGCGCACTGCCGCGAGAGGTCCCTGATCTATGGCTTCATCAAAAGGATCTCCCACCTGAATTGAACCGTAGTAACTCGCCAGCGCGTCCACAACTTCGTTATAGCGATGCCTGGGGGCAATCACCCGCGACAGGTTGACACAGACCTGGCCCATATAGCCGCTGCTCCCCGGGCCAAGCGTCTCAATGACTTCATCTATATCTGCATCGTCAGCAATAATCGCAGGCGACTTACCACCAAGTTCCAGGGCTGTTCTTGCAAGGCGCTCCGCCGTTCTCTTTACAACATCGATACCAATCTCGGTTCCCCCGGTTAGCGCAACCATATCAACGCCGGGATGACCGACCAGGTGCTGGCTGACCCTCGTACCCGCAGCAAGAACACTGACAACACCAGGCGGGAAGTCTGCCTCCCGAATCGCCTCGGCAATGAGCCGGGAGGTCAGGGCAGATTCAGGAGCGTGTTTAATAATGACAGTACAACCGGCTAACAGTGCTGGAATGATTTTCATCCCCAGCAGTACAATCGGTCCGTTGAAAGTCAGCACACCTAGCACTGTCCCGATCGGTTCCCGCCAGATCAGCGCACCATCTCGCTCTTCTTCCCAGGGCAAATTCGGCGCAAGCTCCAGCGCCTGACGCCAGATCGACACCCCGGCTGTACCATTGATCATTGCGCCGTGGGCAAGCGTAGCACCAGACTCAAAAGCCCAGGCACGATTCAACTGATCCATTCGCGCTTCCAACAAATCACAAAGGCGGCGACAGACTGTTACTCGATCAATCACGGGCATATCAGGCCATGGCCCGTTATCGAAAGCTTCCCTGGCTGAAACAACTGCCGCATCGGCATCTTCAGGTGTCGGATCTGCGACCTGCACCAGAGGCTCCTCAGTTGTTGGCGAGATAACGTCGACGAACCTTGGATTTCGTTCCAGCCACTTGCCACCGATGAACTGGGATGCGAGGCCTGGAATATCAATGTCGAGAGAATCAGGGTGTGAAGCCATATTGATGCCGCGCTGGGTATAAGTGATTGATTAGCGCAAGGATACACAACTTCAAGTCATCCAACAGACCGTTAAGTAAATTAAGTCGCCACCTGGATACCGGACGAGCTGGTCACTTGGCCTACAATCGAAGCCTGCTCATAACCTGCGCTCTTCAACGTTGAGACGAGCTTCTCAGACTCTTCCGCGGCAACACTAAATAACAGGCCACCGGAGGTTTGCGGGTCAAACAAAATCTCTGCGGCGCTAGTCAGACCAGACAATCCAGACGACCGCTTGTTTGCCTCGTGAAGGCTACTGGTAATACCCAGTGCATGGAGGCACTCAGTTGCTCCATGCATTACCGGGACGTTACTCAGCTGAAGCTCTATACCTAAACCGGGCCTCGTCATTTCCAGGCAATGGCCCGCCAGGCCAAACCCCGTAATGTCGGTGCAGGCTTGTATAGTGAAATTCTTCGCGATGTTAACTGCATCACTATTTGACCGCGTCATCTGGAGCAACGCGTCTGAAACCCACGGTCCTTTCGCCAGGTGTCGCATATCGGCGGCGAAGATAGTGCCAGTGCCCAGGGCCTTCGTCAGCACCAATACATCGCCGGGTGAACTACCCTGTTTAGACCAGGCATCAGACGGATCGACCGTACCATTAGCCGTAAACCCAATTGAAAGCTCGAGTCCTTCGCTGGTATGCCCGCCGATCAGGATCGCACCTTCTTCCTGAAGTTGATCAACGGTCCCCTGCAGGATTTGAATCAACAAAGATTTAGTTACCCCAGGCTTACCGAACGGCAGCGTCAGGCTGGCAAGTACCGAATGAGGTGTTCCACCACACGCATAGATGTCAGATACAGAATGACAAAGGGCTATCCTCGCCTGCAGGTAAGGATCATTGACGAAGCTCCTGAAGTGATCCACTGACTGTAACAGGGTTTTTCCGGCTGGAATCTCAATCCTAGCGGCATCATCAACCGGTGCAGATTCACCAAGTATATCCTTCAGAACATCGTGCAGCAGATCCGCTGCCACCTTGGAGCCGCAGCCACCGCAATGCATTTTGTCATCAAATTCCGCCTGTAAACTATTCTCTGGTTCCTGGTGCATATTGGGTAATTCAGAGAAACGCTTCATGAAGCGACTATCGATCCAGTTTTTCCAACGCCAGGCCCAATCCCCTTCCAGACTGAAACCATTTCTGGAGGCAATTGCATGTTGAGGTCCTGTCGAGATTAACGACAGAAAACTCGATTGTGGCCTGTAAGGCTTTGGACTAGAACCCAGAAGTAGCGCCATCACATTGCGAAACAGGGGTTTGCCCTGACGAACAGCATAAACACCAGCTTTGGGTCTCGGATGGTTCACCATCCTGGCGCAGTCCCCCACCGCAAAAACGTTGCCGGCGCTCAGTGTTTGTAGTGTCTCCCCTACATGGATAAATCCTGCAGCATCCACATCAAAACCCGACTCTGAGGGCCAGGATTGAGCGCTCGCCTGGGTTATCCAGAAGATTTCATCTAACTGAACCTCTCTGGCGTCAGCTGACACCAATAAACCACCAGCAGCAGATGTCGCGCGAAACTCCCTGTGAACCTGAATATTTCTTGTCGCCAATAATCGTTCGAATCGTATCCTGGTAGAGGTATTAAACTCTGACAGAATAGTTTTTCCTTCCGTGAACAAATGCGTGCGAAACGATCGATCAGGAAACTGCTTCGACAGGAAATACTGAACAGCAAGACAAAGCTCAACCCCACCCGCTCCCGCCCCAACGAACCCAATATCTGAGACAGCTTCCAACTCGAATCTCTTAACGAATGCGTTCCAGCGGGTCAGGAAAGTACTAATAGGTTTAACCGAAATGACATCTGAATCGCTGATGGAAGCATCCAGCGCAGGTGCGCTGCCTATGTCCAGAGACAAAAAATCGTAATGGACTGCTGGCCGGCCAGAAAGCGCAACAGTTTGCTCGTCCAGGTCCACTGCGCCAACTTCGGACTGAATAAAATCGACACCCGCAAACCTGCAGAGAGGCACCAGGTCTATGTAGGCTTCATCTTCTTGGTAGTGCCCTGCGATCAGCCCGGGCAGCATTCCGGAGTATGGAGTTCTGGTATCCGGGCTGATCAGCGTTGTCTTTAGTCCTGGTACTGGGTTCATACCAAGCATGCGCAGAAAAATCACATGGCTGTGACCGCCGCCGACCAGCACCAACTCTCGGGCGATAGGGAAATTGTTCATGATTCGCTATCAGTCCAGTCGAGTCGTGCCTAGATGAATGCGAAGAAATTCCGCCATATCTACAATTGCTTTTTTCCCCTCAGGGATAATAGCCGCAAGAATTGGAAATACGTGTGGCATTTTCGACCAGACCGATAACTTTGCGCTGCCACCTGCTGCATTTATTTTTTCAACCAGGGTTATTGAATCGCTGAGCAAAACCTCCTTGCTACCGACCAGCACAAGTGTCGGGGGAAGATCGGAAAGATCTGCAAAAACTGGAGATGCCAGCGGCGCCTTTGGATTGGTATCGCCAAGGTAATAGGATGCGAAAATTGAAATAGCCTCCGGTG
>JABJED010000255.1 GCA_018665025.1 Gammaproteobacteria bacterium | reverse complement strand
TATGCAGACAGCATTCCTGATATCTGTTTTTGCAACAATCATGATTCTGGGTAAGCTTTTCTTCGGCTCGATGGCGGACAGGTTTGATCATCGTGGGCTGTTTGGTCTGTCGTTGCTGGCATGTGCCATCGCTGTGCTTGGGTTACTGACAAACCCAACCTATTCAATGCTGATCGTCTTAAGTGGCCTGCTTGGGTTTTCTGCCGGCGGATTTTTGCCATTACTCGGTGCGATAGTTGCGTCACGGTTTGGTGTTGCTTCGTTTGGAAGTGTCATGGGACTTTTAGGCCCGTTCCTGGCTGCTAGTGCCTTTGGCCCCATGATCTTCTCGACGCTGTTTCAGATCCACGGTAACTACAACCTGGCGCTCTGGGTGGCGCTTACTGTGCTAATTCCCGGCGCAGTGGCGATGGTCTTTCTGCCAAAGCGTTAAGATCGAAGATGCCCAAACACTCGTTCAAGCGCATTGGGTGAACCCATTGCGCCAACACCTGCTTTGATGATGGCATCACCCTGTTTGACCGAATCGTAGTTGGCGATAGCATCGCCACCAGGGTGCTTAATTTTTTCGACTACTTCGTCTACCACCTGATGTTGGGCGCTTGCCGTTCCATCGTAGGCAATCCCCGGGACATTGCGTGAATAGTGGCTGAACACCCCAGGACATAACGCGACTGTTAAATACGTATAATCCATTCCACCTATTGAGGAAAAATGTGTCATGGATAGTTGTCGCCTTTGCAAGGAAGAGGGTGGTGCCCTGATCTGGTCGGGTGAGGATTGCCGAATAGTCCAGGTCAATGATCCTGGTTTACCCGGTTTTTGCCGCGTCATCTGGCATCAACATATTGCGGAAATGTCAGCGCTGAATCATGCCCAGAGACATCTTTTAATGCGTATTGTCGTTGACGTAGAAGAGGTCATCGCTAGCGCGATGAAGCCAGTAAAAATTAACCTGGCATCGCTTGGTAATCAGGTGCCTCATCTTCACTGGCACATCATTCCCCGGTATGAAGATGACCCGTATTTTCCAGATTCAGTCTGGTCGGAGAAACGCCGGGATACCAATGAGGTTGTCGCTCTGAAAAGACAAGCAATGGCAGAGCTGTTGCCCGTTCTGATCAGGGAAAAAGCCGATAGCTGGACGGGGAAGGATTCAAAATAGTCGAAGGCGTCAAACGGAGGCATTTGCAGATCCATATGTACCTTGACCAAAGGCAGGTGCCACTAAGATTAGATGATTGAATGATGCTTCGATAATCGGGTGATGCCTTGTGATGGCCCGCGTCAGCACATACTGCCATGAGGACCGGAATGGCTTTTGTCGAGTTGATTTTTGTCTTACCAGACACCAACGGGTCATAGAATAGTGTTTGTTGGTCATCGTCGGCAATCAAGTTTGGCGTATTATGAGTCGCCCTGATCACTTAATTGTTTTACCACGATGCTGGCTGAACTAGGCGTGATATGGGCGTTAGAAGCAAGAAGTCACTGTCGAGCAAGTGCAGTGAGCGGGAAGAGGTGATCATAACCCTTTATTTGGGAACACTGCTTCCGTTACACTCACACCACGAATTCACTACGGTTAATGAGCACGCCTATGAGGTATGAATCTCCTAAAACCACCAAGGAGGCAGTTACACTGCTTTCCAAAGAAAAAGGCAAGGCATTTGTGCTTGCCGGTGGCACTGACTTACTGGTCAAATTACGGATGGATATGATCGAGCCAGATCTGATGATCGATATCAAACGTATTCCAGCCATGAATGAAATTAACAAAACGGCTACCGGTTTTAAGATCGGCGCAGCTGTCTCCGGCAGGCAACTGGGCGCTAGCAAAGCGCTTATCAAAGCCTGGCCGGGTGTCGTCGAGGCAACCAACCTCATTGGCTCAGACCAGATTCAGGGTCGATGCACCATGGTAGGTAACCTTTGCAATGCATCACCGGCGGCTGACAGTGTGCCTGCGATGATCGCTGCAGGTGCCAAGGCGGTGGTCGTTGGAAAGGCCAAACGTCGTACAGTTGCAGTAGAAAACATCGTCACGGGCCCTGGCCAGACTTCATTGGCCAAAGGTGAAATTATTGAAGCAATTACGTTGCCCAAGCGTCCGGCAAAATCCGGTGATGCATACCTGAGATTCATTCCGCGGACAGAAATGGATATTGCTGTTGTTGGTGTTGCGGTGAGCCTAACGTGTAAGCGCGGTGTTATTGATAGCGCGAGGGTTTCCCTGGGTGCTGTAGCCCCAACCCCGTTGCTGGTTAAGGAAGCAGCGGCCGCCATTATCGGTACAAAGCTGGATCAAGAGGCGCTGGAGAACCTGGCTGCAGCTTGTTCAGCAGCATGTAATCCAATAGAAGATAAGCGCGGCACGGTTGAATACCGGGTCAGGGTTGCCGGAGTACTGGCAAAACGCGCTGCGAATATTGCCTTTGAACGGGCGGGAGGTAAGAAATGACAGGCGTACACGTTTCAACAAGTA
>JABJED010000254.1 GCA_018665025.1 Gammaproteobacteria bacterium | reverse complement strand
GCTTGCGGTTATGTTCGCTTGTGTCAAAAAACCCGCAATTCTACATGATGCAATTAGCAGGGCATATCACTGATCTCGCCGCAGGCAGGTAATTCCAATCAACAGCAGGCAGAAGCAGAGAACCGGATAGCTGCCAAATTGGCTGAAAGGCGTCGACCCGGACCGAACCTCGACCTCTCCACGCAGGACGCCGGCCTGGAACTGTGGCAGGCGCGCCTGTACCACGCCACGATAATCCACCAGGGCTGTAACACCATTATTGGTGGCCCGAATCATGGCGCGGCCATTTTCAAGGGCCCGCATCCTTGCCATCTGGAAATGTTGCCATGGCCCGGCGGATGAACCAAACCACGTATCGTTGCTGACTGTCATCAGCAGATCCGGAGATTCAACAGATGACCTCACCAAATCCGGATAGACCACCTCATAGCAAATCGAAAGTGACAGTCGATTACCAGCGGCGATGAGAGGCGGCTGTTTAGCTGGACCTGTCACGTTATGGGACATCGGCAAATTGAAAAGCCCTATCAGACCACGAAGATAGTCTTCAAGGGGAACATATTCACCGAATGGCACCAACCGACGTTTGACGTACTGGCCGTCGCCTTCACCTAAAACTATGACCGTGTTCTGGAAGCCACCGGTCTCATGACGGTCCGGAATGCCGAGAACAAGAGCAGACCCTGACATTACGGCACGTCTATCAAGATCTGCCAGGGCGTCAACCGCCTGCTCACGAAACAGCGTGATCGCCGCCTCCGGCCATACCACCAGGTCACGGCCCCATTCGGTCTCACTCGCGTTCTTGTAAAGGTCAAAAATTAGCCGGCGATTCTGCGGCTGCCACTTCACATGCTGATCTATATTTCCTTGAATCAGAGAGACAGACACCATTCGCTCGTGTCTGGTAAAAGAAAATTGACTGGCCGAAAGGCTCACCAGAAATACCGCAAGCCCTGGAATCAACAACCGCCAGGAACGATGCACTAGAGCAACATACAGACTCGTTCCTGCAAATACCGCAACCAGGCTAACGCCAAACACGCCGGCAATCGGCGCAATATTTTCCAACGGTGTACCCATGACACCATAACCAACAAACAACCATGGGAACCCCGTAAGAAACCAGGACCGAAACCATTCCTGCAGCACCCACAGTCCCGAGAAAGAGGCAGCGCCGAACATGCCCCGCCCCCTGAAATATCGGGAATAAAGAACCGCCTGCGGTACACAGATCAACGAATACGCAAGGACAAAGAGCAGCACCAGAACCCCCGAAAGGAGCACGGATGCATTACCGTATTCATTGATCGATACAAATATCCAGGATACACCCACTCCAAAGAGGCCGACGTTATATAGGTAAAAGCGAAGAATAGTCCGCCTGACAGAGCCTTCCTGAGTAACGGCATACAGAGCAACAGGGGATGCGAAAGCCAGTGGCCAGAATCCGAGAGGGGACAAACTAAGGGAAAATAATGCACCGCCGAACAGGGCGATAACATCCAGGACAATATCCCGCCGACCAGGGGCCTTAGAACCCGTCACGGCTAGTTCGATTTGGTCATTTGCAGAAGGTGAACCCGTCGACCATCGGCATTCAGGACCTTGAAATTGAAGCCTTCTACAGACACCTGCTCATCTCGTTTTGGGAGATAGCCGAAACAATTCGTGACAAGACCACCGATCGTGTCGAACTCTTCATGACTAAATTCAGTCTCGAATTGTTCATTAAAATCTTCAATCGGAGTCAGCGCCTTAATCGTATACGAGCCATTGGTATGCTTGTTGATAAATCCCTCTTCCTCGAAGTCATACTCATCTTCAATATCACCGACTATCTGTTCCAGAACGTCTTCAATCGTCACGATGCCACTTATTCCGCCGTACTCGTCATAGACAACGGCCAGGTGATTACGGGTAGCTCGAAACTCCTGCAATAACACATCCAATCGCTTGCTTTCGGGAATAGAGGTTGACGGTCTAAGACTATCGCGCAGGTTGAACTTTTGTTTAGTGTTTTTTTGCGCCAGCGGGAGCAGGTCTTTGGCCAACAGGATACCAACTATCTCATCCTGGTTTTCACCTATGACAGGGAAACGTGAGTGGCCGCTGCCTATAACCAACGGAAGAAACTCCTCTGGACCCTGATCAATGCGAACAAAGACGACCTGGGCGCGGGGAATCATGATCTCCCGAACCTGCATATCATGAACAGAGAGCGCGCCCTCAATAATTCTGAGCGCTTCATTATCAAGTAACTCACGTCGTTGGGCGGAACGGAGCAATTCAAGCAGTTCCGAGCGCGAGCCGGGCTCGCCATTCAGCGCCAGGGAAAGTTTTTCCAACCAGGATTTTGAACCGTCCTGATCACTCATAAGGGTTCCCCATGTCTAGCCTCGACAACAGGTCTGTCTCCAACTGTTCCATCCGGGTTCGCGCCCCCTCTTCCAGGTGATCGTAACCTAATAGATGCAGTAAACCATGAATTAACATATGAGCATAACGATCCGCAAAAACCCTACCATACAGATCTGATTCGAGCTTAACTACCTGGCTGCAGATCACAATATCACCTAAAATTTCGACTTCCTCGACTGATATATCCGCCGGAAACGAAAGAACATTGGTCGCGTTTTCCAGACCCCGGTATTGCGCATTGAGAGAGGCTATTTCCTCTTCACCCACGATTCGTACTGAAACTTCTGATGACTGACGATCGAGCTGATCAAGAACGAACTCCAACCAGAATGCTACCTGCGTTTCATCGGGCTCCCCGGAAAGCCTCTCTGTGCTCCTGGACACTTCCACCTCGTGCACCAGACTATCTCCGATCGTCGTTGTCTTCAGACTCACCATAGGCTTCCACTATCCTTTGCACCAGGGGATGCCGTACCACGTCTTTCACACCGAAGTGGGTGAACGAGATCCCCTTCACTCCGTCGAGTACTGTCAGGGCATGTTTCAGGCCAGACAATGTCTTCACTGGCAAATCGATCTGGGTAATATCCCCGGTTATAACCACGGTGGAACCAAAACCAATACGAGTAAGAAACATCTTCATTTGCTCCGCCGTCGTATTCTGGCTTTCATCAAGAATAATAAATGAGTCATTAAGCGTCCGCCCTCTCATAAATGCCAGGGGCGCTACTTCAATAACATTACGCTCAATCAATTTTTCTACCTTCTCGAAACCCAGCAGTTCATAAAGCGCGTCATAAAGCGGCCTGAGGTACGGATCTATCTTCTGGGCCAGATCGCCAGGCAAGAACCCCAGTTTCTCGCCAGCCTCGACTGCAGGCCTAACCAGAAGAATCCTTCTGATGCTTTCCTGCTCCAGAGCCTCGACGGCACAGGCAACCGCCAGATAAGTTTTACCCGTTCCAGCAGGACCAATCCCGAAATTGATATCGCTACTTCGAATCGCTTCGACATACCGAATCTGGTTACCGCCTCTCGGCTTAATACTCTTCTTCCTGGTCCGTATGAGATTCTGGTCTTCGGCGCCCGGATCGAGCAGTGCCTCTACACCAGATTCCTGCAGAAAAAGATGTACAATTTCTGGTGTCAAGTCGGCACCACCCGTCACCTCCCGATAAAGCTGCTTCAACAACTCGCCCGCAGCACGAGCCACATCGCTTTCACCAATCAGCTGAAAATCATTACCCCTGTTGTTGATGGTTATTCCGAGGCGTTTTTCAATCTGCTTCAGGTGGGCGTCCAGTGGCCCGCACAGTGTGGCAAGTTGATGGGAATCATTTGGCTCCAGGGTGACCTGAAGAGGTTCGGGGGATTGCAAATTCATAATAATTTGGCTTCGGGTTAGCTAGCTTATACCTTCAATTCAGGCGGAATTAGTTCAATCAAACGTTCAATCAATCAGTCGGCCACGCAGCGAATTGGGCAGGGCTTCACCGATTTCGACATCTGCAAAGCCACCAATTAGAGCGTGATTGGATGAGGCAAAATTAACCACCCGATTATTCTCAGTTCTTCCCTGAAGCTGGCCTGGGTCCTTTCTTGAGCGACCGGTGACCAGGATTCTCTGCACCTTGCCAACCATCGACTCACTAATCCTCATTGCCTGGCCAGTCAGGCGTGCCTGCAAAACAGCCAGCCTTTCTTTCTTTACCGACATGGGCGTGTCATCCGGCAAATCTGCGGCGGGTGTACCAGGGCGCGCACTGTAGATAAAGCTGAAGGACTGGTCAAAACCAATTTCTTCAATAAGCTTCATTGTGGCCTCAAAGTCAGCCTCGGTTTCTCCGGGAAACCCAATGATAAAGTCACTGGACAGGCTGATACCGGGTCGCAGCTTACGTAATTTTCTGATCCGGGACTTGTACTCGAGAACCGTATAGCCCCGTTTCATTTTCGCGAGTATCCTGTCAGAGCCACTTTGCACCGGCAGGTGCAGATGGTTCACCAGCGCAGGAACCTCTGCGTAGACTTCAATTAGTGAATCACTGAACTCCACAGGATGCGAAGTTGTATACCTGATCCGATCAATACCATTGATATCTGCCATTAACGAGATCAGGTAAGCCAGATCAGCAACCTGATCGCCGTCCTGCAGTGACCCTCTATAGGCATTTACATTCTGGCCCAGCAGGTTGATCTCCCTGACGCCTTTTTCAGCAAGTCGCGTAATCTCCCTGAGAACGTCCATCAGAGGCCGGCTTACTTCCTCTCCACGGGTGTAAGGCACGACACAAAAACTACAATACTTGCTACAGCCTTCCATAATAGAGACGAAAGCGCTTGGTCCATCTATAGATGGCTCCGGCAGACAGTCAAATTTCTCGATCTCCGGAAAACTAATATCAACCTGTGGTTTTTTAGTAGATTCTGCCGAAGCGATCAGTTCGGGCAACCGGTGCAACGTCTGTGGACCAAAAATCACGTCTACGAACGGCGCGCGGACAATGATGGCTTCACCTTCCTGACTAGCGACACATCCACCTACACCAATTTTCAACTCTGGGTTCTTTTCCTTCAGCTTGCGCCACCGACCCAGCTGATGGAACACCTTATCCTGGGCTTTTTCCCTTATAGAACAGGTATTTAACAACAAAAGATCCGCCTCGGTTTCATCATCGGTCAGCTCATAGCCTTGAGATTCACTCAATAAATCCACCATCTTTGAAGAGTCATACTCATTCATCTGGCAGCCGTGCGTTTTGATAAATACTTTAGCCATTGAGCTATACTGGAACCGATTAGGTGGGCGCGCCATTATAGCCTTGAAATTTCAGGTTAATACCCCAATTTAAAGAGATTCGTGGGGGGGTTCGCACCAGTTATGTTGACAAGGCTCCCCAGACAAAGAAAACTGCGTCGTTAACTTGGATAACCACTAATGCCCAGCACCCCTATATACAAGATTATCTTCTTCAATCAGGGACAGATTTACGAAGTCTATGCCCGACAGATCTACCAATCTGACCTCTATGGATTTATCGAAATAGAAGAACTGGTCTTTGGTGAGCGATCCGGTGTTCTGGTCGACCCCAGCGAAGAAAAACTAAAAGCGGAGTTCGAGGGGGTCAGCAGAAGCTACCTGCCCATGCACTCCATCGTCAGAATAGATGAAGTTGCAAAAGAAGGGGTGGGATCAATTAGTGATGCGCCCAGCGGGGCTAATATTGCGACTTTCCCTGCTAACGCTTTTACCCCAAAGGGTTCAAGGGACTAGATTTTCGCATCGGGTTTTCCGGGGCCATTTCGATGAGTGCCTCTAAGTCATGTTCTATGCCTGGAAAACGATACCGCGGCGCCACTTCCTGTAACGGCAAAAGAACAAACCTTCTGGACGCGGCCCTCGGGTGCGGTAATTCCAACCCCTCGGTCTTGAGCACCCTTAAGTCATAATCGATGATATCGAGATCTATGGTCCTGGACAGATAGGAACCACCTTTACTCCTTGCTCGCCCCATTTGCTGTTCAATCTCCTTGAGCCTTACCAGCAACTCGTCCGCCGCCATCTCTACTTCAACGGCCACCACTGCATTGCAGAACGCTGCAACATCTTCATCAAACCCTTCTGGCGTACTCCACCAGATAGAGGACGCCAGCAGAGGGCTTGTTGAGATTTTCTGCAACTCGGCCGCCGCCAGGCGCAAATTTTTCTCCTGGCTACCCAGATTAGAGCCCAGCGCAATGTAGGTCGATTTAGGCATCGTCTGAAATAGCTATCCGTCCGAATTTCATGATAGTTTTAGTATTCGCAAATAGTAGCAGTGAGCACACCATGAAAGCAGCAGTATTACGAGCACCAAACCAGCCTCTTGAAATTGAAGAAGTACAGATTTCCAAACCGGGTCCCAGGGAAGTACTGGTAAGACCTGTCGCTGCTGGTGTTTGCCACAGTGATCTCCACTTCGTGGATGGGTCCTATCCCTATCCATTACCAACAATCCTTGGCCACGAAAGTGCAGGTGTTGTGGAAGAAGTCGGCGCAGATGTCACTTACGTTAAGAAAGGTGACCACGTCATTACCTGTCTGTCCGCATTCTGTGGTCACTGTGAACATTGTATTACGGGTCACCTTTCCCTTTGCCAAAGCCCGGAAGTTTCCCGGGACGCCGAAGATGAGCCAAGACTGCACAAAGGCGACGAATCAATCCACCAGTTCCTTAATCTGTCTTCATTTGCCGAGCTCATGCTCATTCACGAGCATGCATTGGTAAAAATGCGAGAGGACATGCCGATGGACCGCGCCGCGCTAATTGGCTGCTCTACGACGACCGGCGTCGGCGCCGTGTTCCACACCGCCGGGGTTGAGCCCGGTTCAAAAGTAGCCGTGATTGGGTGCGGGGGGGTAGGCCTTGCCGCCATCAACGGTGCCGCCATAGCAGGAGCGGGAATGATTATTGCGGTCGATATGGTTGATGCCAAACTGGAAATCGCAAAATCACTGGGTGCCACTCATACCATTAATCCTGGCAAAGTCGATGCTGTCGGCGAGGTCAGGGAGCTGACCCAGGGCGGGTGTCACTACACATTCGAGGCCATCGGGCTGAAGTCAACAACTGAACAGGCTTGGAAAATGTTAGGCCCGGGCGGCACTGCCACGGTAATTGGAATGATCCCAGTGGGCGTCATGGTAGAACTACATGGGGTGGATTTTCTGGCAGAGAAAAAGATTCAGGGGTCCAACATGGGCTCAAACAGGTTCAGGGTCGACATGCCACGCTTTGTCGATTTTTACCTTAACGGCAAACTACACCTCGACCAGATGATTTCTAAACACATCAAGTTACACGATGTGAACGATGCGTTGGATGCCCTTAAAACCGGGGAAGAAGCACGTCACATCATCATGTTTGACTGATAGGCTTTAACTGTCCGGGCCAATCATGGCCCGGATCTACAATCAGCTTTCAATAATCGCGACGACCTGATCTTCACCAACACTGTCTTCTTCTGCTACCGATAACTCGACTAATTTCCCCGCAACCGGCGCTTCAACCGGAATCTCCATCTTCATGGATTCGAGAATCATGATGACGTCCTCCTCAGCAAGCACGTCCCCGACTTTGGCCTGAACCTTCCAGACGTTACCAGTCACTTCAGAAGTAACTTCAATCTTCGCCATCACTAATTTCCTTTGAATTCCGGTTCACGTTTTTCAAAAAACGCGTTCATACCTTCCGCACGATCTTCACTTTGCGCTGTCAGCATATTCTGATCTGCATCCATATGCATGATCGCCTGGTCCATCCCTGAACTGACCGCATTGATACTCTGCTTGATCATCTGCATCGCCGCCGGTGGCTGTCCTGCATACCGAGTCGCCATCAGGTCTACGGCTTGATCCAGCTCTGACACCGGCACCACCTGGTCCAGAAAACCCCACTCTAGCAGCGTCTGGGCGTTTTCCTTGTCACCAAGCATAATCATGCGTTTTGCCCTGGCCGGGCCGATCAGCCGCACACACAGGGGTAGAGATTGCCACATCAGGTTCATTCCCAGATTCACTTCCGGGTACCCGCAGACAGCATCGTCAGTCGCTATCCGGAAATCACAGGCAGTCGGTATGCATGCTCCCCCACCGAGCGCTACACCATGAATCGCGGCAATGGTGACCTGCTGGATTTCGCTAATAGCCCTGATCATTCGTGCTCCGAGTGTTAAGTCACGACGCTGCATCACCATATTTCGAATTGGCCGACTTTCTTTCAAATCCGCTCCGGCACTAAAATGCTTGCCAGCACCCCGAAATATCACTACTCGTGTTTCTTCATCGTCCAAAAATTCACGGGAAGCCTGCTCTATCTCTAGCATCAGCCCCGAGCTTAGCGCGTTCATTGCGTCGGGCCGGTTTAACATCAAGGTCGTCATGTGACCTTGACGTATCAGCTTGATATAGGTGTATTTATTCAACATCAGCCTCCATGGCTTTCAGCATAGATTCCATATTTTTATTGAGCTCATTATAAGTAAGTTCACTGATCTCGAACTGCCAGTCTGCCAGATTCCTCCGATCTATGTGCATCATGAACCTGCCACCCACAATGATAGTCCCAACAATAATAGTCTCGCTGCTAAGCAGAACAAACCGGGTATTGGATGAGTCATCAAACATTACTGGGTTGTAGGGCTCAACGTCCAGCATTCTGACATTAACAAGTAGTCTAGTGAGGCTGTCTACTACGGTCGCGTGCTTAAGCTCTCTACCTGTTGGGATTCCAAGTAATTCAAATTCGCCAGACAATTCATTTCTATTCGCTAACAGGAGCTGTGCAGACTGGGGCGTTATCGTCACCTCCCTGACATCTGCCGGCTCTATATTGATCACCACTGGATCAATCCAGGCTATCCAGTCAGCCGACGCCGCAACGGGCTTATTGGTCAGATACACCTGTGCGTCGTCTGCATACCGGACAAAGCTACCCTGTGATGGCGCTTCGTTGCCAACCAGCAGGGAATATTCCCCCGGAGAAATAATGACGCTCGTACCTGCGCCCGGATCACTTTCCGCAACCCCCAGCCTTGAGTGGTTCGATGAAATTGACGTTTTTTCTTCAACGATCCTCAGTTCAGAAAAATTCACCAGAAACCTGGAGAGTTTCGAAAAGTCGACGTTGTAGCCCGACTTTTCTTCCAGCACCCAACTATCCTTCCGTTTAACAATAGAGGCGCTATTGCCGTTCGGGTTTGTGACTTTGATACTCGTCAACCCGGAAAGTTGCTCTTTCAACTCGGGAAACACTGGCCGCGGGCCATCTTCAACATCGGCCGTATTTATCTGGAACAACAACGCTGTCGATAACACTGCCATACCAAACAGCCCGGCAACCTTCATATCTATCAAGCTTTATGCCCCCGGGACAGCAGCCCCAGCATCCTTATCCCCAGCAACGCAAGGGTCAACAACAGAGGCATCAACAGAATGTTAATAAATTTGAGCTTCCCGCCGAGCTGCTCGATGTCCTGGTCAAGGCTGTGACGTACTTCTCTTAAATCTTTTCGGATACGAAGCTTCTCATCCTGGAAGTTTACAAGGGCGGCTTCCTGCTCGGTGCTCAGTGTCAGCAGACCATCATCAACCCGCGCCGACTCAAGTTCGGACAGCTGCCTGTCAGTCTCTGCCAATCTTGTCTGGAGATCCTCTGCATTTTTTAAGTACTTTGCTTCAGCAAGCCTGCGCAGTTCTTCAACGACTACAAAAGGTCGTGAGAATTGTCCCCGCGAACGAACTTCAATCAGCGCACTGCTGCCTGACAGGTTCTCTACCAGATTGGCAACAAAGCTACCGTTATCGGCAAACGCACTGGCGACCTGCTGGCCAAAGAAGTTTTGTATCTGGACCCATAGTCGATCCGATAAAACATCTGTGTCCGCCACAATCACCACATTCAGCTGATTTGTCTCTGCAATATGTGTCTCCTCCCCTGACATTTCCGGGAAAGTGGATAGCGATTTTCCAGACAATCGAACGGCAACCGAATAGTTTTCCCCGGTAGACTGGAAACCCTGCTGCAGTTCCGCAGGGTCGTTCAAAAACTGAAACGCGACAGCATCAAGGGAACCCGCCGCTGAACTTGATGCGATTAATGATTTCGCATCAATACCATCCACTTCATCTACATCCAGGATACCTGCCGTAGAAAAATTAATAGATTCAAGATCTGCGGTTACTATGTCATCGCCTGAAAAATACTGGTTGGTAAAACCAAGAATCCCCAGGTGCCGCACGGGCGCACCATCCGCCCCACCAACCATCAGCGCGGCCTCGCTATCACCAAGGACTTCTCCATCCCTGAGACTGACACCCCAGGTCGCAGTCAATCGGTTCAATTCGGAACTACTGCCTGAGGGGGCGCTCATACCCGGCGCCTCCGGCACGACCATCTCCGCCAGCGGGTCTACAAATACGATCAGTTTCCCGCCGGACATCACATGTTGGTCAACCGCATAAAGAGCCGAATCCTCAAGCGTACCCGGGTGAATTAACAGCAATAAATCAGCAGAACCAATCGCGTCCCGGGACAGTTCATCAATCTTTTCTATCTGAAAAAGCTCTTTAAGCTGATCCATAAATATCCAGCCCGGCGTCGGCTGAAAAGTTCTGGGATCAACACCTGGTTCGACTTTAAGCTCAGAATAAAGCGCGACCCGGGGCTTCTCGGCAACCGACAAATTGTAAATAAGTTTTGTCAGTTCATATTCAAGGAAAGCTTCACGATCCGGCTGAAAAAATGGCAGGACCTCCTGCCCATCCAGCGCGTTAGTTCCTGCCAGGCCAAAGTACAGGGCATCCCCGGCCTGGTTAACCGGGACACTCTGGAGCCCGAATTCAGCCGCCTGGTCTTCCTGTTCAGAAAAAGGTTCGGGGTCGACGATGTGCAGGTTTATTTTTGACCCGGCAAGCAGCTGATATTCCTCCAGCATTTCCTGCACCCGCTGGGAATAAGCCCGCAATGCAGTCAGGTCTTCTGAGGCTTTTTCAGAGAAGAAGAAATACAGGTTAACGGGTTCTTCCAGGTCACCAATGATCTCTCTGGTGCCATCAGAGACCGAATACAAACCGTTCTCTGTCAGATCGAGCCGCACAGAACCAAGCATCAGGTTATTCACCAGCGTGAACAAAATGAAACCCGCAACCAACACGACAATAGAAAAATATCTGTTCATCTCAGGCTCCCTTCTTCATATCTAACACAATGGAGGTCGCACCAAGCCAGACCACAATCACCGAAATAAAGTAAAGAAAGTCCTGAAGGCTAAAGACACCTCTCGACACAGCATTGAAGTGCGTCAGGAAACTAAGGCTCGCGACCATGTCGATTAGCGTCAGTGGCAGCCACCCCCTGACCAGATCCAACACCAGCGGGAACCCTGCCATGACAAACAGCAGAGATACAAAACCACAAAGCACAAAGGCAATCACCTGGCTTTTGGTGATGGCAGACATACACGACCCTATTGCCAGAAAGCCGCCGGCCATCATCCAGCTACCAAGATAGCTCGCGACGATAACACCATTGTCCGGATCCCCCAGGTAATTAACGGTTATCCAGATTGGGAACGTCAGTGCGAGTGCAATCCCGGCAAACACCCACGCTGCCAGAAACTTACCGACCACTATATCCAAACGCGACAACGGCAATGTCATCAGCAATTCCAGCGTTCCGCTCTTACGCTCCTCTGACCACAACCTCATTGAGATAGCGGGGATAAGGAACAAGTAAAGCCATGGATGGAAGCTGAAAAATGGAATCAGATCCGCCTGTTGCCGTTCATAAAAGTTACCAAGGTAGAAGGTAAATACCCCCGACAGCACCAGAAAGATCGCGATAAAAACGTAGGCAATCGGCGTCGCGAAGTATCCGAGCAATTCACGCTTCATAATGACTGCGAAACTCATGGTGATTCCCCTTCGGTTAAAGACCTGAAGACATCATCAAGCCTGCCTGACTCGACGTATAATGAATCTACTGTCCAACCCTTCGACTGCGAGAGTTCAAGGACCTTTGCGAAGAGCGTGGCATCAACCTCCCCAGGAAAAATGGTTACACCACCCTCGGTGAGGATGGTTTCTTTTACACCGCTGATCGATCCGGCGGCTTCGGCAATTTCAGAGAATGGTGCTGACGAGGATTTGAGCGTCACAGCGCCATGATAGGGGCTCATGGCCAATAATGACTGAGGTGTTCCATCCGAGACGACCCGCCCTTTTGCAAGGACCATGGCGCGATTACAAACAGCAGTAACTTCTTCCAGAATATGAGTGGACACAATAACGATCTTGTCTCTGGACAATCCTTTAATCATCTCGCGAACCTGGTGTTTCTGGTTTGGGTCGAGACCATCCGTAGGCTCATCCAGAATTAAGACATCCGGGTCGTGCAGAATTGCTTGCGCAAGCCCAACACGTCTTTTAAACCCCTTTGACAGTGTTTCGATCCGCTGAGCAAGAACATCCTGCAGGGACATAACATTGATCGTCTCGTCCAAACGGTTGGCCCGTTCAACGCCAGTGAGGCCCCTTGCATCTGCAATAAACTGCAGAAACCCAAGTGGTGTCATCTCCTCGTAAGCAGGTGCACCTTCCGGGAGATAGCCGATATGCCGCTGGGCGGTAAGACTGTCTTGCCACATATCACTCCCCCAGATTCTCACCTCACCACTGGAGGGCCGAAGAAATCCTGTCAGCATTTTCATCGCTGTAGATTTTCCAGCACCATTCGGGCCCAGGAACCCCAGAATCTCCCCGGGTACCAGTTTGAATGACAGATCCTCTACCGCGGCAAAGTCACTGTAGTACTTTGTCAGATGACTTACTTCAATCATGAATCTGTTTACCCCTATTTTGACAACCAATTTCGACCGGCCATGGTAAACCATCGCCGATCATCCTTTCTACCCATCTTTGGAAAACCCTTCAAAAGGCTTGTGTTAGAAAGCCTGTTGAAAAAGGTCACAGAAACTCAATTTTTGCTCCCAGTGAACCCTTTCAGTAAATCGTGGGACACAGAGATAAGCGCTTTTTGGGGGGAGGATGAAGTCTGTGGTGACCGACCGGTCTTCCCAACGGTCTGCTGCCGGGGGGACAGCACACTACAGACTTCACTTTTTCTTTCTTGCATCGGCCTTGTCTACGCAAATACTTCCTGCGACTATTTGCCATCCAGATGAATGAATCAATACATCAACATGGCCCAGCAAAAGGATCGGATTACCAGGGAGGAAGCGCTAAGTTTCCTGTTGACTTACATTGTAGTTGAACAGAATCATCATCTGGTTCTTGATCAACTTGCGCTCTTTAACCTGACTAATCTTGCACTAAGAGCTGTCGAAGAAATGGCCGACAGTGAATGCATCATTCCTCACGAGGCAATAGAATCACTGGCTAAAGAATACCTGGCCGCTCTATGACTAATCTTCCCATGGATCCCGCAGCGATCATCTTTGATCTGGATGGCACACTTCTGGACACAGAACCGCTCTACACGGCCGCCGCACAAAGGGTTCTTGACCCCCATGGACACCTCTACACCATGGAACTGAAACGTAAGGTCATGGGCGGCGATTCCATGCGAAGCGCCCAATTGACCATCGATGAATACGACTTACCGATGACCGCGGAAGAGTTCCTGGCCGCAAGAGAGGCCTACCTCAAAGTCCTATTCCCAGAAGCGGAAGAAATACCCGGCGCTGGTGACTATCTTCGCCACCTCTATTCAACAAATATTCCGACGGGAATTGCGACCAGCTCGCACCGCCATCTCTGCGACCTGAAAATCAACCAGAGAGACTGGCGCCCACTGCTCACGACGATAGTTTGTGGTGATGACGCGGAGCTGCACAAGAGCAAACCGGAACCGGACATATTCTTATTGTGTGCCCGCCGAATGGGTATCAAAGCCG
>JABJED010000253.1 GCA_018665025.1 Gammaproteobacteria bacterium | reverse complement strand
ATGGATTCCACCCTGCTCTACTTTCTGTCTCCGGCATCTGAATTTGTGACCGGCACCTATATCAAAATCGACGATGGCCAGGGCGGGCGTTAGGCGCCCAGTTCCGTCCAGATCCCTCCGGCATTAGACAAAGGGGATAATTTTCTCTGCAATGGTCTCTAGCACCTCATAGCGGGGATCAAATGAGGGCAGGTTCATTATCTGGTTAAGACCTGCCTCATTTAATGAGCGAAGTTTGTCGATCAACTCTTCCTGCGTGCCAATAAGGCAAGTCGCCTGTAACAACTCTTTGGTCAGAAACTGCTGCTCCTCTGGAATAACCCAGCAATTGTGACCCAGGTGAATTCGCTGGTGCCTGCGCTCTTCAGGGAACTCTGACAGCAGACTTGTGTATTCGTCCCAGACACTCGCCACAGCATTGGGCGGCTGATGACCAAAATTTCTCCATTGATCGTAAGCATAATGTAGTGATGCCATCGCCATGGCTCCACACTCATGCTTGATTCGAGGGGAATCAGTCGCCTCACCCTCTTCTTTAACAATCATCGCAGTCAGTGCTGTTGTGTAAAAGCTATCACGACTGAACCCTGGAGGCGCATCCTTTTCCAGCATGGCCCAGATGTTTTCCATCATCGCCGCGCTGGCTGGAAAAGCCATAACTGCACCATCGCCATATTGACCGGCCAGCGCTAGCGATCTGGGGCCAAAACCAGAGACATACATGGGGATAGTGTCTTCGAAATTAACAAACCCTTTATCTGGCATGACGTGGCGAATGGGTATTTCCGTTTCACCCGACGACATCATTGCCTCTTCGCCGCGCAAAAGTGGCTTCAACTCTTGCAGGTAACCTTCAAACTGTTTAATACGGTGCGGTGGCAACCCCATGATTCGCATGGCGGTATTTCCCGCACCGACGCCAAAAAAAGTACGCCCAGGGGCAATTGCATTGATAGTGGCGATACCCGCGGCGTTGACGGCTGCTGGCCTGGTACCGGTTATCGCTACACCGGTTCCCAGTTTGATCGTTGAAGTTCGATCCGCTGCCAGCGCAAGCGCCGCGTAGCAATCAGACCAAATCATCTGACTGTCAGCCAGCCATGCATGACTGTATCCAAGCTCCTCTGCGCGAACAACGTAACCTATATCACCCACATGGCTTGGGACACATATTCCAATATCCATAGACACAATTAATCGACCTCGCTATTGCATATGCTATCCTCGTTACCCGAGCATAGACTATTATCTAAATGGTAAGCATACCTGACATCGACGAGCCCCGCAGACAACCCCGCAGACAGTCTCAAAGATTCCTGCTTACTTCTCAGACGGTGATCTCAGCGGCAGGTTGCGACGCAAAGCCAGCGTCTTTGCCACTAACCGCGCTGCCCGCAGGCGGATTGACAGCAACAGGAATAGTCAATGCAGCCTTGCCATTTTGCCGAAGTGTTGCACATGGCGTATGCCACACTCACGATAGTTTCTTCTAGACACGCGCAGCTTGTACCAGTCTCTTTCCCAGTCAGCTGCTGACTTCTTTGCGTCGGCTCAACCTGAAGCACACAGAATTTTCCACGGTCGCGGACAGCTTTTTGAAGGGTTGGAACACTTATCCGTTGATTGGTATTCGCCGGTTGTTCTCATCACGACCTACGAAGAGATCGACGATATCGAAAAGCTTACCGAGGCAATCATCCAGCACGACAGCCACTCGCAAATTGAATCCGTGATGCTGCAGTACCGTAAGCGCAGAGGTACGCCCACACAATGCCTTTACAAGAACCCAATCAACCACTGCATCGTCGTCGAAAACGGGCTGAAATTTGAGGTTCAACCGGGCGTCAATCAGAACGCCGGGCTCTTTTTAGACATGCGCCCCCTGCGCCACTGGCTTTCGCAGAATTCGAATGGCAAGAATGTTCTCAACCTGTTTGCCTACACTTGCTCACTATCTGTCGCTGCACTTGCGTCAGGCGCGCGCCAGGTCGTCAATGTCGACATGAGCAAACCGAGTATCAATTGGGGCTCGCGCAACCACGCCTTAAACGATCAGGATTCGCGAACTGTGAAGTCGGTGGCCCACAACCTGTTCCGTTCCTGGGGTAAAATCAAACAGTTCGGCCGGTATGACACCATCATCATAGATCCCCCAACACGCCAGAGAGGCAGCTTTGACGTAGAAAAGAACTACGGGACCGTCCTCAAGAAACTGCAATCGTTGGCTGCTGATAAAGCAGACATTATTGCGACGGTAAACAGCCCTTACCTGACTGACGATTTCCTGATTAACCAGTTTGCGCGACATGCACCGCAATGCCGTTTCAGGAAAATGATGCCAGGGTCGGAAGAGTTTCCAGACAAGTTCCCGGAACGGGCGATCAAGATTTACCACTTTTCAGCAAGGTAGCTCTCGTCTGAAAATCGTGTTCTTGGTTTACCGAACGCGTCATGAAAATAGTGTTAGTTTTAAATCAATCATTTAACGGGAAATCGTCATCGCAGTGTATATTTCCCCCCACAGGAACAAACTAGCGGGATACCGATGAAAGCCATTACCTGCATAGATGATTTACAAGACGAACATAAACGTCGTGTACCGCGAATGTTCTACGACTACGTAGATTCTGGCTCCTGGTCAGAATCAACTTATCGGGACAATCAAAGCGCATTCAGCCGTCATAAATTCAAACAACGGGTTATGGTCGACATGGACAACCGCAGCCTGAAGACGACGATGCTGGGCGAAGAAGTCTCGATGCCAACGGCTCTAGCGCCGGTTGGGCTGACTGGCATGCAGTGGGTTAACGGCGAAATTCAGGCCGCCAAAGCCGCAGAAAAGTTTGGCGTACCCTTCTGCCTGTCAACAATGAGCATCTGCTCTATTGAAGACGTAGCAGAAGCTGTATCAAAACCATTTTGGTTCCAGCTCTACATGATGAAAGACCGTGATTTTATCCGCAGACTGATTGAACGGGCGAAAGCGGCCGGTTGTTCTGCATTGGTTTTGACGGCTGACTTGCAGATTATGGGACAACGTCACAAAGACATCAGGAACGGCTTATCAGTGCCGCCAAAGATAACCATGTCGAGTCTCCTCAATATAGCAATGCACCCGGCATGGTGCCTGAAAATGCTGGGGTCAAAACGCCACTCATTTGGCAACGTGGTAGGACATGCAAGCGGCGTTGAGCGACTGACCACACTCGCGCAATGGTCCGCCGAGCAGCTGGACCCTACCCTGACCTGGGATGACGTGAAATGGGTCAAGGACCTCTGGCAAGGCCCGCTGATTATTAAGGGGATCATGTGTGAGGAGGACGCAGTTCTGGCCGCGGCATCAGGTGCAGATGCAGTTGTTATCTCAAATCATGGGGGCCGGCAGTTAGATGGTGCACCAGCGACCCTCGATGTATTGCCTGGGATCGCTGAAGCGATTGCGGGAAAGGTAGAAATCTGGATGGATGGTGGCATTCGTTCAGGCCAGGACATGTTCAAGGCATTAGCACTGGGCGCAGATGCCACCCTGATCGGCCGAGCCTATCAGTACGGACTTGGGGCGAATGGCGAAACGGGCGTGACCCGTTGCCTGGAGTTGCTGGCCAACGAACTGGACCTCACCATGGCCTTTTGCGGCCTGAAAGACATCAATACTGTCACTGAAAAAGTACTACTGTAATACTTTCAATATTGTACGAGGCTTATCTAGAAAACATGTTACCAAAAATCCTGGAAGAGATACTCATTGTCACCACCGGCGGGACTATCGACAAAGTCTATTTCGATCAAAAAAGTGACTACCAGGTAGGCCAGACGATCATTGGTAGCCTGCTCAGTGAAGCGCAGGTCACCCATCCCTACCGTATCGTGGAAGTGGTACAGAAAGACAGCCTGGATCTTAACGATGCAGACCGCAGGACCATACACAGCGAGATTGCCCGGGATCAAGCCACCCTGGTTATTGTGACTCATGGTACAGATACCATGACCGACACCGCTCAATATCTATCGGACATCCAGGGTAAAACCATCGTCATAACTGGATCGCTGGCACCCGCAAGGTTTGCAATGACAGATGCCATGTTCAACATCGGGATGGCAATCGCCGCCGTCCAGACAATGTACCACGGCATCTATATCGCCATGAATGGAACAGTTTTCCCTGCTAAATCAGTGATTAAGAACAGAAAGATGAACCGATTTGAAAGGATTTAATGAACCACAAGCCAAGAACCTTTATAGTCAATGGTTATTAAAAGTAACGACTAAATAGTTAACAGCCACCCATGAGTAAGACAGAAGACCGCTATCGAGTTGTTTTCGCTGGTAACCTGACCGGTGATTTCAGTCTGGAGCGAACCAAAATCAGGTTTCGCAAGGTATGCCGTCTGATGGCCGCATCCCGCGTCCCGGCGCTATCGTGCCAGACAGACGTTTATTGGTCAGTCGGCATGCAGAAGATATCGAAGCCCTGGCCACAAAAGTCAACTTCCCTGACATTACGGTTGGCCCCAAATCACTCAACGACAACCAGCCTAATGAACAATAGCATTGAGAATGTCGATGGCTACTAATCACAATTT
>JABJED010000252.1 GCA_018665025.1 Gammaproteobacteria bacterium | reverse complement strand
TCAACTGCCACAGGGTTGTCCACCAATCGCAGCAGGGGAAGATCATTGTGTGAGTCCGAATAGAAGGAACTGCCTTCCAGGGAATCCTGTCGATTTGCCAGCCACTGTTCCAGACGGGTGACTTTTCCCGCAGCGAAGCTTGGCACCCCAACAATCCTGCCCGTGTAGCGATTTGAAACGATCTCCGGGTCAGGCGCGATCAAAATATCGATTCCAAATTCATCGACGATAGGGCGGGTGACAAATTCGATTGTAGAAGTAATGACCAGCAGTGTATCTCCCAGCTGACGATGCTTTTTCACCAGATCCTGTGCCTTGTCCAGAATGATGGGCAGAATGCGCTGCTCGACAAATTCGGATCGAAACCCATGCAGGTCTTCTATTGAGTACTGAGTCAGAATTGAACATGAGAATTGCAGATACTCATCGATATCGAGTTCACCGGCCTTGTACTGCTCGTAGAAATCATCGTTCTTTTTCTTATGTTTCTGCGCATCGACAAGTCCCTTGTCGATGAGAAACTGCCCCCACTCATGGTCGCTGTCAGCGGCTATAAGTGTTTCGTCGAGATCGAAAATAGTTAGTGGCATGAAGCAGGTCCGGTCTGTAAAGAGCTCAGTGTAGCTTGTCCTGCTGGTTTGCTGAATGTCTGAGTTTCAAGCACAATGATTTTCAATCGCTTTATAAGGTTCAGGTAGTTGATTGATGAAGATGGGTATCGCCCAAATGTAGGTATAATTGTCGCCAATGATCATGGCCAGGTTCTGTGGGCTCGTCGTGTAAGACAGGATGCATGGCAGTTTCCCCAGGGAGGGATTAAATCCACGGAATCGGCTGAGGAAGCACTTTATCGTGAACTGGAGGAGGAGGTTGGACTGGAAGCCGGTCAGGTAGAGATAGTTGGTGCAACAAGAGGTTGGCTTCGGTACAAATTGCCGCGAAGGTTGTTGCGCTCGAATAACTCCTCATTCGTTGGCCAGAAACAGAAGTGGTTTCTTCTCAAAATGCTGGCGGATGACGGGGCTGTTCAGTTCGATAGATCGAACACGCCGGAATTCGATCTATGGGAGTGGGTTAGCTATTGGTACCCTCTTGGCCAGGTAGTGTCGTTCAAGCAGGATGTTTATCGTCGTGCAATGAAAGAGCTGGCGCCGTGCTTATCAAAATGCTTTTCCAAATGAGATTCTCCTAGATGCTTGAAATACTGCGCAGCGTCATCCAGGAAGTCAATCGTGCGGGTGATCTTGAGGCCGTGCTGGGCATTATTGTTGAGCGCGTCAAGGACGCGATGAACACCGAGGTCTGCAGTATTTATCTTCACGATGAGCACGATGAGCGATTCGTGTTCATGGCCACCCGTGGTCTGAATACTGACGCTGTCGGTAAGGTTTCACTGGCGCTCGATGAAGGTCTGGTGGGATACGTTGCTGAGCGGGCAGAGCCCATCAACCTTGAGGATGCCCAAAACCATCCACGTAACCGGTTTTTTGAGGAAGTTGGTGAAGAACCGTTCCATGCATTTCTCGGTGTACCGATTATCCACCACCGCAAAGTGCTTGGGGTGCTGGTCGTCCAGCAAACACAGACCCGGCGTTTTGATGAGAGCGAAGAGGCTTTCCTGATTACCCTGTCGGCCCAGCTGGCAGGTGTGATTGCCCATGCTGAGGCAACAGGGTCATTGATGCTAACGGCCGCGGGCAAGAAAAAGGATTCCACGCGGTTCCTGGGAATGCCCGGTGCCGCGGGTGTTGCCATTGGTACTGCGATTGTGAGTTTTCCCGAAGCAGAATTACACGAAGTACCTGACAAACAGGTAGAGGATGTGGAAACGGAGATCGGCTACTTTCAATCTGCGATTGCCGCGACCCGAGACGAAATTTCAACTATTGCCGCGAAACTGGAAGACAGGCTCCAGCCTGAAGAGCTTGCGTTGTTTGATGCCTACCTGCATATGCTCGACGACAGCGCGATCAGTGGTGAGGTGATTGCCCTGATTAAGGATGGTGAATGGGCCCAGAGCGCGCTCAGGAATGTGATTGGAGCTCATGTCGACAATTTTGAAGCCATGGAAGATGCCTATCTCAGAGAGCGAGGTGCTGATGTCCGGGATCTGGGGAATCGTGTGCTGTCAAAGCTCCAGTCGACTGATACGCGGGTGCAGATTTACCCGAACGATACAATCCTGGTAAGCAAAGAGTTAACGCCTGCAGATCTGGCAAAAGTTCCCCGCGAAAAATTGGCTGGTTTTGTTTCGGTAAAAGGATCAGGGAAGTCTCACGTTGCTATTCTTGCGGAAGCAATGGGTGTGCCGACCGTGATGGGTGTGGAAGACCTGCCCATCGAGATACTGGATGAAAAACCTATTATTGTTGATGGGTTCGAGGGTGTTGTAATCACCTATCCCAAAGAGGTAGAGAAAACTTACTACCGCCGTATCATCGTGGAAGAAGCTGCGCTGGTTGAAGACATCAAGGTTTCGGGAGACCAGCCTTGCCATACGCTGGACGGCCATCGGGTCCGGCTTTGGGTCAATACCGGGCTCATGACGGATGTTGCCCGTTCGCTGGATCGTGGTGCTGAAGGCGTTGGCCTTTACCGGACAGAAGTTCATTTCATGATGAATGATCGATTTCCCACCGAAGAAGAACAGCGCGTCATTTACAGGGAACACCTGGAGGCCTTCGCGCCTCGCCCGGTAACTATGCGAACTCTGGATATCGGTGGTGATAAGGCGCTGTCCTATTTCCCTATTAATGAGGCAAACCCCTTCCTGGGATGGCGTGGCATCCGGGTGACGTTGGATCATCCGGAGATTTTTCTCTCCCAGGTTAAGGCAATGATCCGCGCCAGCGAAGGCATTGATTCAATGCTCAGAATCATGCTGCCTATGGTGAGTAGCGTTGCTGAGGTTGACGAAGCCCAGAGACTGATCAGTCAATGTTATCGGGAGATTATTGAACAAGGGGTTCAGGTGGAGATGCCTGATGTGGGTGTCATGATTGAGGTGCCGGCCGCGGTATACCAGGCCCGTGACATTATCAAACGTGTCGATTTTCTTTCGGTTGGCAGTAACGACCTGATTCAGTACATGCTTGCGGTTGATCGGAACAATGCCCAGGTTGCAGAGCTCTACCAGGAGTTTCATCCGGCTGTTCTTCACGCCCTGGACCATGTCGTCAAAGCAGCTCATGCCGAGAACAAGGGAATCGGAATCTGCGGTGAAATGGCGGGTAACCCCTCTGCCGCCGTCCTCTTGATGGCTATGGGGTTCGATGTGCTTTCCATGAACTCAACCAGCCTTCTGATGGTTAAGCATGCGCTTAGTAATTTTGAAATGAGCCATGCCAGTGAGCTACTGGCTAGTGTTCTGAAGATGGACAACGCCTATCTCATCAAGAATTTCATTGACGAAGAAATGCGTAAAGCCGGCCTTGGTAACGTTGTCAGGAGCCGTCGTCACAGTTGAATTGGAATCGGTTGTTGGTCAAAGGAGTACCATTGACGCCGAAGTTACGTTCTTCGAATACGACGTCACCATCAGTGCCGATTAGAACAACGGTGGTTGCTCTTGTACCGTAAGTATCCGCGGCAATAAAACTGTTCGAGAATTTTCTGTCATCACCCTGTTCCAGAAGCAAGCTAAACAATGCTTCACAAGGGTCATCAAAGGCTGAGATGATTTCCGTTAACGTTGCACGACCGTCGATAACCTTTGGCCAGTCACAATCAAGGATCTGGTTGCTTAAGCCGTAGTAGCCCGGGCCCAGTTCGCGGGGAGCGCCGGCCCGGTTTCCGTAATAGCCGCAGCTACCATGGTTCGCGACGATGAGGTTAAAGCCTTTATAGGCGTTTCCCCTGGAGCTGACCTGTTCGAGGTAAGCATTTGGATCAGAGTCAGTCGCCAGGAAACCGGTTGGCAGGTCACCACGGGAGCGGGGTGGTAATGGATTGGGGGGCGTTTCCATGAAGTTGGTCACGGCGGCGAAGGCACCCTTTTTGTTGACACCAAGCCATGTACCACCCATGTTCTCATCCTGGCCAGCGAGCAGCTCAGGATGTGATTCCCAAAAGCGCGCTGTTTTGGTGGGGCGAGCATAAAGTTCATCCCTGTTCGCCGCGACGATCAGGCGATACCGGCTATTGGGATTGACAGCAAAAAGAATTAGGCACATAACGGGACGCCGAAAAAGTCGCGAGTTTATCAGACTGCCCCGATGACGGATAATGGGGTTTTCCTATTCGACCATTTAATAGAAGGAACCCGAGGGATGTGGCATTACCCAGCGATTGACCCCGTAGCGATCAGTATTGGACCTTTCAGTATTTACTGGTACGCGATCAGCTATCTTGTCGGCATCGGACTTGTCTGGTGGACGCTTAAGTATCGTATTCGCATCTACGGACTGAAGTGGACTGATGAAGACCTTTCCGACATCATTTTTTATGCCGTTCTGGGCGTGCTTATTGGTGGCCGGGTCGGGTACGTCTTTTTTTATGGGCAGGAGATGCTTAGGCTAGATCCTCTTGCGGCGCTGAGGATATGGGAGGGCGGGATGTCTTTCCACGGTGGGCTTATTGGCGTACTTGTGGGGATAGGTTTATTTGCCTGGCGCAAGGGTGTCACCTTCTTTGAACTTGCTGACTTTATCGCGCCTTCCATACCATTAGGGCTTGGCAGTGGGCGTATAGGTAATTTCATCAATGCTGAACTGCCAGGTCGTGTGACAGAAGTCCCCTGGGCGCTCGTCTATCCCGGTGAAATTGTTGGCCGCCACCCATCCAGCTTGTATCAGGCGCTGCTTGAGGGGCCAGTTCTTTTTGCGTTGCTTTGGGTATTTGCGATGAAACCTCGTCCAACCATGGCGGTATCGGGCATGTTCCTGTTTGGCTATGGTAGTGTCAGAATATGCTCTGAATTCTTCCGGGAACCCGATGGTCATATGGGGTTTGTGGTGTTTGACTGGGTAACAACAGGGCAGCTGCTTTCACTACCCATGATTTTTCTCGGATTGGGATTCGTTGCGTACAGCTACTTAAGAAACGATCAAAAAAATCAATAAGCGAGTCATTATGATAATCAAACCTCGAATCAGGGGATTCCTTTGCACCACGGCGCATCCGGCGGGTTGTGCTCAGGATGTGGCAAACCAGATCAATCATGTGGAATCCGAGGGTATCAGGTCTGATGGACCAAAGCGTGTGCTGATTATTGGTGCCTCCGGTGGTTACGGATTGGCGTCCAGAATCTCTACGGCATTTGGGTTCGGGTCGTCAACTGTGGGTGTCTTTTTTGAGCGCCCGGCTTCGGGGAACCGTACTGCCTCTCCTGGATGGTACAAGACCGCCGCATTCACTGAGAAAGCGAAAGCCAAAGGGCTCTATACCGCTAACATTAATGGTGATGCTTTCTCTCAGGGGATCAAAGACGCCACCTGCGACCTGATAGAGAAGGACCTGGGGCAGATTGATCTTGTTGTTTATTCGCTGGCTGCTCCCGCCAGGCAGCTTCCAGATGGATCCGTGGTCAGATCTACGCTGAAGCCAATTGGTGAGCCATTTGAAGGTTCGACCATAGATCTCAACACCCGGGAGCTCAAATCCTTATCCCTTGAACCGGCAAATGAAGAAGAGGTATCCGATACCATCCGAGTAATGGGTGGAGAAGACTGGGAGCTTTGGATCCAGGCGTTGTTGGCAAGAGGTTTGCTGGCGGCGGGGTGCATTACCACCAATTACACCTACCTTGGCAGTGAGGTGACCTGGCCGATCTACCATCACGGAACTATTGGCAAGGCGAAAGAAGACCTTGATAGAGCTCAGTCTGCTCTGGTTGAACCAATGGACTCAGTTAACGGTAAAGCCCACGTTGTTGTGATGAAGGGTCTCGTTACCCAGGCTGCGTCGGCTATTCCCGGGATGTCGATTTACCTGTCGCTGTTGTTCAGGGCGATGAAGAAAGCAGGGACCCATGAGGGATGTATCGAACAGACGACCCGATTCTTTAACACCCAGCTGTTTGGAAGCGGAGAGCACCGGACAGATGAAGGGGGTCGAATCCGGATGGACGAACTGGAGCTGAGGGACGATATCCAGCAGTTTGTAGCCGATAACTGGTCCCTTGTCAGCGCCGAAACGCTCGAAGACATGACTGACTTCGACGGTTATAAACAGGCCTATCTCGAAATGCATGGTTTCGAAGTGGCAGGGATGGACTACGAAGCGGAGGTTGATCCCGAAATCCCGATTGAGTTGCAGGCCGGGGAAGCCTAAGGTGAGCGGCAAGGTTCATTGAGCGTCGGTTAAGAGCGTTCTCCCACGTAAGCAACATCTATTGGCTACAGATTGGTTAGACGGGTTATTTGCAAGATGTGCAGATGACGTCTGCCCATCTTGCTACCGTGACCCACCCACCTCGCGTATTTGGCTACCTTCTCGCGATCCTGATCCTGACTCAGCTGGAGAGCACCGGTAGCTATATCTCCGGGTGGATGGTGGTGCTGTTGCTTTACCCCCAGATGCTGAACAGGCTTCTGTTGAGGATAGGTCGGCGGGATGTGACGAGGTTGGTGATGTCAGTAGATGCCATTGTCACTGGCCTGCTGATCAGTCTTGCAGATTTTAATTTTGAAGCTGGGGCCGTTCTTGTTTCGGTCCTGAGTGTCAGCATCATTATCATCGGAGGGTTGTCGTTGTGGGTCCTGTTGGTACCTGTTTGTGCCGTGGGTATGTTGCTGGGAACGATGCTCCACCCTGCAGGTTTCGTCGGTAATTCCAGTTTCTATTTCATCTGTTTCTTCAGTCTGGTGGCCTACCTGTGTTTTGTTGGGGTTCTGGTTTATCAGGAGACCCATCGACTGAATATGGAGCAGAAACACCTGCAGACGATACAAAACAGGTTGGAAAAATTTCGAGCCCTGGTAACGCCCTTCGTATCCCCCGAATTCATCTCCAGCGAAGGAGACCTTGCCGGTTACACTCGCAAGCAGTTGACCGTGCTTTTTGTTGACCTGGAAGGCTTTACTCGCTTGATGGACACCGCGGATGAGTTTCTTGTTGCGGGAATGTTGAACCGCTATTTTGAAGTGATGACGGAAGTCGCCACGGAATACGGTGGAACCATCAACAAGTTCATGGGCGATGGCGTGATGGTGTTCTTTGGAGACGCAGGGTCCAAAGGGGTGGTGATGGATGCTAAGGCGGGTGTCGAAGCAACGCTGGAAATGAGGGCGAGATTCGAACTATTGTCCGGGCAGTGGCAGGGTGCAGGAGGTGCGCCGCTGTATCTGAGGATGGGTATTCATACTGGGTATTGTCTGCTCGGGAATTTTGGTTGTGCGGCAAGGAGAGACTATACCGCGCTTGGCAGCGTGGTTAATCTGGCAAGCCGGTTAGAAGGACTGGCCAGGAGGGGTGAAATCCTGATCTCCGCTGATACGCGGCGCCTGGTGGCCCCTTTCATTGATTGCACCAATCGTGGCCGGATGGCCGTTAAGGGGTTCTCCACACCTATTTCCACCTTCAGTGTTGATGGGTTATCAGGGAATACGGATGATTTCCCAGAAGTTCGATTGTTGAGTTGAATGAAGACAGATACAATGCGCGCTCCATTTTTCTGGTAGCTTAATCGTGTCTGTTCAGCTGGAACAAAGTGTTTTTCTGAAAGCTTGCCGTGGTGAAGCCACTGATCATACGCCGATATGGCTGAATCGACAGGCTGGTCGCTACATGAAGGAGTACCACGAGGTGAAGGGTGATACCCCGAGCCTGGACTTTTTCAAAACGCCGCACCTTTCCGCGCAGGTAACCTGTGATGCACAGCGGATACTTGGAGTAGATGCGGCGATCCTGTTCGCTGACCTATTGCCTATTCTGGAACCCATGGGATTGGAGCTCGACTATCTGGTTGGCGTTGGGCCGAACATCGCCAACCCGGTGCGTTCAAATGAAGATATCGATCGTTTGCAGGTTGTTCCCTCATCAGGGTCCATGCCTTATATAGGCGAAGCCATCTCGTTGATCAGAAAAGAGCTACCGGCCGATATCCCGCTGATTGGTTTTGGGGGTGCCCCCTTTACGTTGGCCTCCTATGCGATTGAAGGACAGGGGTCGAAAAACTACATCAACGTTAAACGCATGATGGCGACTGACCCTGGTGCATTTCATGCAATCATGGAGAAGATGACCGCGAGTGCCATTGACTATTTGAATTACCAGATTGACGAAGGCGTTCAGGCAATACAGATATTTGACAGCTGGGTGGGTTGCCTGTCGGTTAGTGATTACCGGAATCATGTCTTTGCGCACAGTAAAAAGTTGCTTGATAGTATTTCAGGAAAGGTGCCTGTTATTCATTTCGGTACCGGAAACCCATCGCTGCTGCCATTGATGAACGAGGCTGGTGGGGATGTGATGGCGCTCGATTGGCGTGCTCCGCTGAAGGAAAGCTGGGAGCTACTGGGGTGTAAGGCTGTTCAGGGAAACATGGATCCGATAGCCTTGTTCGGCAGTGTTGATTCTGTCAGACAAGCGGCGGGATTAATTCTTGAAGAGGTGGGTGGTCGCCCCGGTCACATATTTAACCTTGGTCATGGCATTCTGCCAGAGACCCCTGTTGAGAACGTCAAAGCACTGGTTGAGTTCGTGCAAGGCTACCAAATCAGTTAATCGCGCAGCGCCTTTCTAAGGACCGTGGAGCTTCTCTGATCGTTATAGAATTCCTTTTTCCCGGCAGGAAGCGCTTCCCGGCTGGATTCGCTAAAGCCTCTTTCTGTGAACCAATGCGCGCTCTGGGTCGTTAATACAAACAGTTCGACAAGCCGATTGGCACGGGCCGACTTTTCGATGGCGTCGAGTAATCTGTCTCCCCGGTCGCTGTTTCTGTAATCGGGATGGGTAACAAGGCAGGCCAGTTCACCAGATGTATCGTAGTCATAGAGTGCCGCACAGCTGATGAGCAATCCGTCTCGTTCAATCACAACAAATTGCTGAATCTCTGATTCCAGGAGTTCCCTGGATCTTTTGACCAGAGCGCCCGATTCTTCGAGTGGGGCGATTAGTTTTAAAATGCCAGGTACATCTTCTATTGAAGCAGTTCGGATTTGTTCGTAGCTGTTACCGATAACCTGGGTTCCACAGCCATCTCGTGTAAACAGCTCTTCCAGCAAAGCGCCATCTGTTGCGAAACTGATGATGTGGCATCTTGCGACACCTTGTCGGCAGGCCTGGTCGCAATGGCTGAGAAGTTTTTCCGTCAGTGGCTCGAGTGAAACATCCCCGGTTCTCGTGTCGCTTAAATCGATCTCGCTGATCAGGTTTCCGGTGATATCTTTCAGGCCGGTTTGTTCTGTCATGAAAATCAGCTTATCGGCGGACAACGCACAGGCGACTTCACGCGCGACGACATCTACATCCAGGTGAAACGTTTCCCCAGAAGGCGAATAGCCCATGGAAGGTATTAGAACGATTGATCCGCCGGAAAGCTGGTGCCTGATTGCGCCCTCGTTGATACTTCTAACCAAACCTGACAGCTGGTGATCAACACCATCTTTGATTCCCACAGGTTGTGCCCTGATAAAATTTCCTGTGCTGGTCGTGATCGCTCGGCGTTTCGCTGGAGACTCGGGCGTACTGGCTGAAAACCTGGCTGACAGGTCCGCATACATTTGACCTAGCACTGAGGTTACCGCTTCTATCTGTGTGGCGGTTGTGATTCTCTGGCCACCACCCTGGAGCCAGTTCGATCCGGTTGCTTCAAGTGCTGCCTTGACCTGGTGATCACCGCCAAATACAACCACGACCCTTGCGCCCAGGGAATCCAGCAGTGCAATGTCAGAAATTACCCTGGGAAAGTTCTCAGACTGCAACGCATCGCTGGCGATACAGACTACAAAAGTTTTATCTCTGTGCGCATCAATGTAGGGTGATGAATCCCTGAACCATTTGATGTGGTCTGTGTTTAATGCCATTTTGTGTGTACGGTAGCTGGCGCGGGCGCGGATTATAGCAGCTAATCGGCGGTGTAAAAACGTCATGCCAGGTGTCAGGCCGAGTGTCAGGCATCAGGTGCAGTGAGCGCCGATCAGGTTTCTGAGAAGGTCGATAGCAGGGTCAATTTGCGCCAGGGGCAAGAATTCATTTGGCTGGTGCGCTTGATTGATAGACCCGGGACCGATGACGACCGTGTCGAGCTCAAGCTCCATTAAAAACGGGGCCTCGGTACCGAACGCGACTGAGCCGGGCTCAAAGCCTGTGATTCCTGCCACCTCTTTCGCCAGCTCAGAATCACCATTGTCGAAGGCTGGAACCGGCGAGAAAAGGGGTTCGAGCCTGCAGGTAAATCCCTGATCACTCAGCACTCGTGAAACCCGATCTTCGAGCGCGCCTGAAAAATCTGCCATATCCATGGAAGGCAGACTTCTCAGGTCGAAAGCGAGCTCTGCATGGTCACAGATACGGTTAGGGTTGTCGCCACCGTGAATACAGCCAAAGTTCATGGTTGGAACTGAAACAGCAAAGCGGGGATCCTGGTGTGTTTTCTCAAGCTCATCGCGATATGTTATTAGCTCGGTAATCGCGCGATGCATGCCTTCAATAGCGTTGTTGCCGAGTGCTGGATCAGAAGAATGTCCTGATTTACCCTCAACTCGCAGGTTGAGCATCATAATACCCTTGTGCTGAATGATGGGTTTCAAATCAGTAGGTTCGCCAATAATGGCGAAACCGGCGTCTGTTACGTTCTCTCTAATCAGCTGTTTTGCGCCAGACATCGATGATTCTTCATCGGCGGTAGCCATAATGATGAGTGGTCGAGCGAGTGATCCCTGCAAAAAGGGTATCGCGGCCTCTATCGCAATCGCGAAGAAGCTTTTCATATCGCAGCTACCCAGTCCGTGCCATTTATCATCCTGCTCAGTGATGGAAAAGGGATCTGATTGCCAGAGGTGTTCGTCGAACGGTACGGTATCTGAATGTCCGCTGAGTACCAGACCATTGCTCCCCTTACCGAATCGTGCGATCAGGTTTGATTTTCCGGCTTTACCCTTGATTGGAATGATCTCAACCTGGAAGCCAAGTGGTTCCAGCCAGTTAGCCAGTAGGTGAATAACGTCGTTGTTGGATTGATCAAACTTTTGTTGCGTTGAGCTGACAGACGGAGTGCCGACCAGGTGACGCACCATGTCTTTTAAAAGTGGTACAGATCTCGTCATGTAAGGAGTGTAGCACGTGGCGATCTCGGGAAAAGGCTATAGAAAAGGTGTAAAGTAGCCGCATCAATATTGAGTGAGGCCTGCCGTGAGTCTTCAGGAATCAAATACCAGGAAGCCTGACATATCATTGAGTCTTCGAACCGTAGCGGACGATCTGGTTGCGGATGGGCGACTCAGCCCGGGTGATTCTGAGCAACTCAGCCTAAAGACGCGCCGTAAGGAACAGTTAAACTGGAATCCTGTGGAGCTGATCGCAGAGGAGATGCTTGACGATCAAAACAAGCCAGGTCGCTCCCTTGACCTTGAATCCCTGACAATATGGCTGGCTGAAAAAGCCAAGCAGCAATACGTCAGGATCGATCCACTGAAAATCGATTCAATTGTCGTCACCAGGATCATGTCTTACGAATTCGCACAAAGACATCAGATCCTGGCCCTTGATGTAAAGGAAGACGAGGTTGTAATCGCCAGTGCGCAGCCATATCTACACGGCTGGGAAGAAACTATTGAGCAGTCGCTATCCGGTAAAATACTGACCCGGGTTATTGCTAACCCGGCAGATATCAGGCGCTGTACGACTGAATTTTACACCATGGCCAGGTCGGTCAATAAAGCGAATGCCTCAGGACTAAATACGAGCTCGCTGTCCAATTTGGAACAGATGCTTGAGCTCGGCCAGATCGAACAGATGGAGGCGAACGATGCGCACATCGTCAACATCGTGGATTGGCTGCTGAACTATGCGTTTACCCAGCGCGCCAGTGATATTCACCTGGAACCAAGACGGGACAAAGGACGCGTCAGGTTTCGGATCGACGGTGTTCTTCATCTTGTTTATGAGTTACCGGCGCCTGTGATGACGGCGGTCGTCAGCCGACTTAAAACGTTGGGACGAATGGATGTGGCTGAGAAGCGAAGGCCCCAGGATGGACGATTGAAAACAAAAACTGTCGACCAGCATGAAGTGGAACTTCGTCTCTCGACCTTGCCGACGGCGCATGGCGAAAAGATGGTTATGCGAATTTTTGACCCGGACATATTGCTCAAATCGTTTGGGCAGCTGGGTTTGGCCAATGACGATTTTGGTCGATGGGAACAGATGTGTGATAACCCGAACGGAATTGTGCTCGTTACCGGGCCGACGGGGTCGGGCAAAACAACAACCCTGTATACCAGCTTGAAGCACCTGGCGACGCCGGAGGTTAATGTTTGCACTATTGAAGACCCGATTGAAATGGTGGAACCGAGCTTCAACCAGATGCAGGTCCACCACAATATCGACCTGAGTTTTGCCGATGGTGTGCGAGCATTGCTGCGGCAGGACCCGGACATCATCATGGTTGGCGAGATCCGCGATCTTGAGACCGCTGAGATGGCGATTCAGGCCGCGTTGACTGGCCACCTGGTGATTTCAACGCTTCATACTAACGACGCACCATCCGCAGTGACCAGGCTATTGGAGCTTGGTGTCGCGCCGTACCTGATCAAGGCAACAGTCCTGGGCGTTATGGCGCAAAGGCTGGTTCGTACTCTCTGTAACAACTGCAAGAACCAGGGTGATCCTGACCCTGATGGCTGGAAGGTATTGACGACCCCCTGGAAAATGAAGATGCCGGTTCGGATGTATCATCCGGTGGGATGTCTCGATTGTCGCGATACCGGGTACATGGGACGGCAGGGCATTTATGAATTACTTCCAATGACGGATACCATTAAGGCCATCGTTGGGGAAAATGTAAACATTGGCAAGTTGCGTATGGCCGCTATGAAAGAAGGCATGAAAACACTCAGGCTGAGCGGTGCGATGAAAGTCGCTGCCGGGGAAACAACGATCGAAGAGGTCCTGAGGGTCGCTCCTTTCTCTGGCACAGAGTAATTTGTGGGCGGTGGAGGCTGCCTTGTTGAAATGAATGTTGAAATGAATGTTGAAATGAATGTTGAACGCAATAGAAGACGATGTGCTCAAAACGGAAGTATCGCGCATTGTAGGCCTAAGTCCCTTTTTCCGAGAGCTACTGGAACAGACGCCCGATTACCTGGCGACGCTTTGCTCGTGCGATGATGCGCTTTCGCAAGCCGAACTCAATGATCGCTACCGGCGCTTTGTTTCAGAAGGTGCAGGAGATGTGCGCTCTGCATTAAGGTTGCTGCGCCGCCGGGAAATGATCCGTATCATTTTTCGAGACCTGACCCGAAAAGCTGATCTTTTCCAAACCACGGCTGAGCTATCTCACCTGGCGGATTTTTGTGTACAAACAGCCCTTGATGATTGTTATCAGGCTGCCGTTAGGCGTTATGGTCCGCCCCTGTCTCCCGATGGTATACCTGAACAACTGATCGTTCTCGGGATGGGTAAGTTGGGAGCCTATGAGCTCAACCTTTCCAGCGACATCGATCTGATTTTTTTTTACACCCATCAGGGCACCCTTCGTTTCGAACAAAATGGGCATGCTCAAACGATTAGCTTTCAGGAGTTTTTCATCAGCTTAGCCAGGCAGCTGATTAGTCACCTGGATGATGCGGGGTCAATTGATAATGTATTTCGAGTCGATATGCGCCTGCGACCTTATGGTGGCAGTGGTCCGCTCGTCGTCCACCGGGCGGCTATGGAAAAATACTACCTGGAACAGGGGCGAGATTGGGAGCGATATGCATTTATCAAGGCCAGGGCGATTGCAGGTGATCTCGAAGGTGGGCGTGATTTTCTCAGCTGGCTGAGGCCCTTTGTCTACCGTCGGCATCAGGACTATAGCGCGGTCCAGTCTTTGCGTGAAATGAAGGGCCTGATTACCAGCCAGATTGAACTCAATGAAATGAGTCATGACCTGAAACTTGGCCCTGGGGGGATTAGGGAGATCGAGTTTATCGCCCAGGCACATCAGCTGATCTGGGGCGGAAAGCACCCGGAATTGCAAAAACCGGAACTGATCCAGGTGCTGGAATCGCTTGTCGAGAAAGAGTTCCTCCCGGTCGAAGAAGTATCGGCACTCAAGGAGGCTTACGTTTTCCTGAGGAATAGTGAGCATGCTATTCAGGCTGAATTTGATCGGCAGACCCACTTGTTACCTGGCGACGAGGTCAGTCAACGTCGCCTTGCTGACGCGATGGGCTATGAAGACTACGGTCGCTACCTGATTGCGCTTGAGGCTCATCGTACAATGGTCTCTGGATTATTCGCTCAATTGGTATCGACCAAGGGAACGTCTCCTCATCAGGATATTGAGGAAGTGTGGGTTAACAGATGGGAATTCCCTGCCAACCAGCATGTTGAGGAGCTGAGGCTGGAAGTCCGGAAGCTGCAACTTGATGATGGTGTTATAGCCTGCCTTGATGAGTTGATGCCGCGGCTCCTCATGTTAACTGGGGAGTCTGCTGCGCCAGAGATCGCGATGACTCGAATGTTGTCTATTGTCAGGTCTGTTCTGCGCCGCTCAACTTACCTCGTTTTTCTGGACGAAAACCCAGATGCGTTATTGAAAGCGGTACAACTTGTGACCTTAAGCCCCTGGATTGCGGGCCAGCTCGAAGCCTACCCCATCCTGCTTTATGAGCTAACGGACAGAGCACTAAGAGAAGTCGCTGTAGCCAGGCTTGAGCTCGAAGGCAAGCTGCGAGAAGTTATGCGCGTTGTCGATGCGGGCGACCTTGAAAGTCAGATGGACACGCTCAGGCAGTTCAAGCTTTCTGCGACGGTCAAAATTGCCGCTATGGAGCTGTTGGACAAGCTTTCAATCATGCAGGCTTCCGATGGCCTGACCGCGCTCGCCGAAACCATTCTTGAGACCTCGCTAGACATCGCCTGGGGCTATTTGGAGAACCGGCATGGCAGGCCAACAGATGAGTCTGGTAACCCGATGCATTCCAGACTGGCGATTATAGCCTACGGGAAGGCCGGGGGGCTTGAGCTGGCCTACGGCAGTGATCTGGATCTGGTGTTTTTGTGTCCCAGCTATATTCAGGGCAATACAGATGGCAGGTCGATCATTAACAACAACGTTTTCTACGTTCGATTTGGGCAACGGATCATCCACATCCTGACCAGCTTTACACGATTTGGCATTCTCTACTCGGCAGATATGAGGCTTAGACCCCAGGGTAGCAAGGGCCCCCTTGTCGCTACCATTGGTGCGTTTGAGCGATACCAGGAAAGCGAAGCCTGGACCTGGGAGCACCAGGCACTGATTCGGGCGCGATTTGTGGCGGGAGACGTTACGCTTGGGGAGGCTTTTAACACCGTTCGCCGAAACCTGATTGAGCGGGAACGTGACCTCGACCAGTTACTGCAGGATGTTTGTTCCATGCGGCAAAGAATGCGCGATCACCTTGGAACACCGGTCGCAGGCCAGCTAGAAAACGGCAGTGAGATACTGGGTAAGTTTGATTTGAAGCACGATACCGGGGCTATTGTTGATATAGAATTTATGGTCCAATATGGCGTCCTTGCAAGGGCGTCAAGGCATGGTGGACTTGGTAGCTGGACAGATGTGATGCGGCTCCTGGATGAACTCGAGTCGACGGGACTGATGACAGAGTCTGAAGTAGAAGCCCTGCAGCGTGCTTACCTGGCTTTTCGAGCTGCCGTTCATCATGGTTGGCTTGGCCTTGATACAGATTTTGAGCGCTTGCAGCATTATCGTCAGGAAGTACACCGCATTTGGCTCGCCCGCATGGGAGCCGGTGATTACAAAAACAATTAAAAGAAGAGTAAGACATGTCGGAATCTCTCGCAGATAGAGACGGAGTCATCTGGTTTGATGGCGAGTTGGTACCGTGGCGCGAAGCCAAGGTGCACGTGCTAACGCATACCCTGCACTATGGCCTCGGAGTGTTTGAGGGTGTTCGCGCCTATCCGACAGAAAACGGCCCGGCTATTTTTCGATTGTATGATCATACGGATCGGTTGTTTCGATCAGCCCATATTCTGAATTTGAAGATTCCCTGGTCGAAAGAAGAAATCAACGAAGCCCAGGTCCAGGTTGTTCGAGAGAACAAATTGAAAGAAGCCTACCTGCGACCAATGTGTTTCTACGGGTCCGAAGGGATGGGATTGCGAGCGGATAATCTCAAAGCACATTGCATTGTTGCCGCCTGGGAATGGCCAAATTACATGACGCCAGAAGCCAGAGACGAGGGCATTAAAGTTAGAACCTCATCCTACACTCGCCATCACGTTAACATTACCATGTGCAAGGCCAAGGCGAATGGTAACTACATAAATTCGATGCTGGCGCTCCGCGAAGCACTGGATAGTGGCTGCGAGGAAGCGCTGCTGCTGGATAACGAGGGTTATGTCGCTGAGGGAAGCGGTGAAAATGTTTTCCTTGTTCAGAAAGGAAAGCTTGTAACACCTGAGTTGACCTCGTGTCTGGAGGGTATTACCCGGGATACGGTATTTGCATTCGCTGCTGAATTGAATATGGAAGTTGTTGAAAAAAGAATAACAAGAGATGAAGTTTACGTCGCCGATGAGGCTTTCTTTACCGGAACCGCGGCGGAAGTGTTACCCATTCGTGAGCTGGATGGGCGTACGATTGGTTCAGGTAAACGCGGCCCTGTAACTGAAAAGCTTCAGTCAATGTATTTCGACCAGGTGTTGGGTAAGCGTGAAGAGAATCCTGAATGGTCGACGACCATCAACTAAATAAATAGGCCAGGGGAGACCATTGTCCAGGCAGCCCCAACGAGTTCTTGTAGTCGCGCCTGCCTGGGTAGGCGACATGATCATGTCGCAGGTCATATATTCAGCGCTTCGCGAAGAATATCCGGATATCGACATCGACGTGCTGGCGCCGAGCGCAACTCTGTCGCTGGTAACGCGCATGCCAGAGGTTAATCGTGGTATTTTGATTGACCAGACTCATGGCCAGGTTGGGATTGGTTATCGCTTTCGTCTGGGAGCTGAGCTTAAAAAAAACAACTACGACTGGGCGATCATCACGCCTAACTCTTTGAAATCCGCGGTAGTCCCTTTCGCGGCGGACGTTCCCTTAAGGACGGGTTTTTTGGGTGAGTACCGTTATTTTCTGTTAAACGATATCAAGTTGCTTGATAAACCCCGGCTACCACTCATGACCGACCGCTTTCTTGCGCTGGTTGGGAAGACTTCTGCCGAAATGATCCCGCCACGGCTCGGTGTCGATAAGGAGAGCCAGACAGCGTTCCTTGCGCGTCATCAACTGGCCACTGACAAACCTGTCATCGGGTTTTGTCCAGGCGCTGAATTTGGCGATGCTAAAAAATGGCCCGAGGCGCACTATGGCGCACTGGCAAAGCAGTTGATTGACCAGGGTTACAGAATCTGGATATTCGGGTCACCAGCTGATCAGGCAACTGGAGAGACGATTGTGAGCATCGCCGGCCATGACTGTATCAACCTTGCGGGAGAGACATCGATACTGGAAGCGATAGATTTACTCGCGATCTGTCAGACAGTTGTTGCCAATGATTCGGGCTTAATGCATGTGGCAGCCGCGGTCGGCACCAGGGTGGTGGCGATCTATGGTTCGACATCCCCTGGGTTTACCCCACCGATTAGTGAAGAAGCGCACATTGTTAGTCGGGCCCTTGATTGCAGCCCATGCTTTAAAAGGACCTGTCCGCTGGGCCACAAGGATTGCCTGAACAAACTGATGCCAGAACAAGTGCTGGAGCAGCTATGAAAGTGCTCCTGGTGAAAACCTCATCTCTTGGTGATGTTATTCACGCGCTGCCTGCTGTCACAGAAGCACTCACCAGATCTGGTGATTTGCAGCTTGATTGGCTTGTTGAAGAAAAATTCCGCGACATCCCAGATAAACATGAGGGCGTTCATGAGGTGATACCGGTCGCGATCCGTCGCTGGCGATCTGACTGGGTCGGCGCATGGCCGGAGGTGAAAGCGCTCATCAAACGATTGAGAAGTGCGCACTACGACCGAATTATAGATTCCCAGGGTTTGCTAAAAAGTGCTCTTATCACGAGTTTTGCAAACGGCGAAACCCATGGTTATGACCGCGACAGTATCAGGGAGTCAGTGGCCTGCCTTTTCTATGGCAAGAAGCATGCAGTCGACAAAAACCAGCACGCGATCTATCGACAGAAAAAGCTGCTAGCGGCATCGCTCGGATACCGGTCGAATGAAGTTATCGACTGCGGTCTTGCGGCACCCACCTCCAAAAATAAGACAATAATGCTGTTACATGGAACGACATGGCCAAGCAAAGAGTGGCCGGAATCGGCCTGGACCGCGCTCGCTAACCAGATTCGGCAGGATGGGTTTGAAGTGATGGCTCCTGCGGGAAACAAGCAGGAGCGAGAGCGGGCGACAAGAATTCTGGGGGGCCGGGCAGGGCTTCTCGATCAGCTTTCCCTTGGGGACCTGATGTCGGAGATGCAGCGGTGCGCCGGTGCGGTGGCGGTAGATACGGGGCTGGGTCATTTGGCCCCGGCACTGGGCGTTCCGGTTGTTGGCCTGTTTGGTTCTACCAGTCCCGGGTTGACGGGTATCCTTGGGCCACAGAGCCAATTAATAGCAAGCACTCACTTACCTTGTATTCCCTGTAGAAAAAGAGAATGTCAGTTCCAGAAGCCCAGTGATTCAAGTAATATTTATCCTCCCTGCTTTGAACAAACCTCGCCGGAGATAGTGTGGCAAGCGTTACAGCTGCGGTTACGCAGCAAGGACACAAAACTCAATTGAAGCTGGCATTTTGCTTGTACAAGTACTTCCCGTACGGCGGCTTGCAGAGAGACTTCCTGAAGATTGCGCTCTGCTGTCAGCAACAGGGTCATGAGATTAAGGTGTATACCCTCAGCTGGCAGGGGGATGTTCCCGAGGGGATAGAGGTGACGATCGTCCCGGTTAGCGCGTTCACCAATCACACGTTGTATAAACGATTCAGCGAATGGGTTCAGCAAAGACTGCGCCTTGATCCTGTAGATGCTGTGGTGGGCATTAACAAGATGCCCCATCTGGATGTCTATTATGCCGCCGACTCATGTTATGAAGAAAAAGCCAATTCCCAGCGTGGCTGGATGTATCGGTTGCTGCCCAGATACCGACATTTTTCCGTTTACGAACGAGCGGTATTCGGGAGAGAAAGCAAAACCGAGATTCTTATGATCTCCAAAGTCCAGAAGCCTTTCTTTGACCACCATTACCAGACGCAGGAGGATCGAATAAAGTTCCTGCCTCCGGGTATCTCGCGGGATCGCGTGGTACCGGATGATGTGGTGCAGCGCCGGCGAACCAAACGAGCGGATCTTGGGTTGAATGACGACGATAAGATGCTGCTGATGGTCGGTTCGGGGTTCGTGAAGAAAGGGCTTGATCGAGCTTTGTATGCAGTGCGGGCATTACCGCGCTCTGAGCGCAGGAAAGTCAGGTTCTTCGTGATTGGCGAAGATAACCCTGCGCCGTTCAAGCGCCTGATGTTTCTGCTTGGTCTCTCCGGGAACGTTACGATTCTTTCCGGGCAGGATGACATTCCGGACTTTATGTTTGCTGCAGATCTGTTGATCCTGCCCGCACAGGATGAAGCAGCGGGCATCGTACTCCTTGAATCAGTGGTTGCCGGCTTACCTGTCCTTACCACGGAAAATTGCGGTTATGCCCACTACGTAACAGAAGCAGATATGGGCGAATTGGTCCCCATGCCATTTGAGCAAAAAGTCCTGAATGAAAAGCTTGGCAAAATGTTACGGGACCAGAACAGGCCTGCCTGGATTGAGAAAGGCAGGCAGTTTGCCGGGTCGGCGGACATCTATTCGCTCCACCATAATGCTGCTGAGAAGATTGAACAGGTTGCACTCGGGAAAATTGAAGCACGTCTAGGGAAAACCATCGCTTTCTGCCTGTTCAAATATTTCCCTTATGGCGGGCTTCAAAGGGATTTTCTAAGGATCGCCCTTGAGACACAGGCTCGTGGATTCAATATTAGAATCTATACCCTGGAGTGGGAAGGCGACATACCAGCCGGATTTGAGATCATTGTCGTTCCAGTCTCTGCGCTGACTAACCACACCAGATACCGCAAATACCATGCCTGGGTTGATTCTGCGCTTAAAAAATACCCTGTTGAGAGATTGGTAGGATTTAACAAAATGCCTGGCCTGGATGTGTATTATGCTGCCGATAGTTGCTACGAGGATAAGGCGCAGAAGCAGCGAAGTTGGGCTTATCGACGTACACCTCGCTATGATTTGTTTTCCGAATTTGAAGAATCGGTTTTTAGCCAGGACTCGGAGACTGAAATTTTGATGATCTCTTCGGCTCAGATCCCTTTGTTCGAGCAGTACTATAGTACTCTGCCAGAAAGATTCCATCTGCTGTCTCCGGGTATTGCTCGTGACCGGATAGCGCCGGCAAACCGTGATGAGATTCGCGCAGACTTTCGTGGCGAGATGAAGCTTGGGGAGGATGAAATCCAGCTGTTGATGATTGGTTCGGGTTTTATTACAAAAGGATTGGACCGGGCCTTGATCGCTATGGCCGCATTGCCGCAGTCGCTGCGTGATCGCACTAGATTAATTGTGATCGGTCAGGATAACCCGAATACTTTCAGGCGTATGGCAAAGAAGTTGGGACTCTCTAACCGGGTTTTAATATTGAAAGGCAGAGATGATGTACCGCGTTTTCTCATCGGGGCTGATCTCCTCGTTCATCCGGCTTATGTAGAGAATGCGGGTATGGTTCTGCTTGAAGCGATCGTTGCGGGGTTACCCGTTATTGCAACTGATATCTGCGGTTATGCGCCGTATGTCGAAAAGGCGGATGCCGGTCAGCTTATCCCGTCTCCTTTTCGGCAGGAAACATTCAATGTAATGCTCGAGGGTATGATTAACAAACTGGGTGAGTCTAACTGGTCTGCCAACGGGATCGCTTTCGCGGCGGTAGCCGACATTTATGATATGCCGCTGCATGCGGCAGACTATATTTGTTCGGAATGAACCAATCAGCATGCTAAAGAACTTTCTCGCAGACCATCTCAAAGGTTATTTTGAAGGTGAAGACCTGTTTGTCCTTGTTGATCGATTGCACGGAGAGGTGTTCCGCAAGATAGATGATCGCCGGACTATCAAGGTTCGGATTGGTACAGCAGGTTATTTTGCCAAGATTCATCAGGGTGTGGGCTGGCTTGAGATACTGAAAAATCTGATACAGGGCCGTCTGCCAGTGCTTGGAGCACGTAATGAATGGCTGGCCCTATGCGCTCTCAGGAACGCCGGGGTCCAGTCTATGACACCAGTACTGTTTTGTGAGCGTGGGTTGAACCCCGCGACGAGGAAGTCCGCGATTATGACGGAATCACTGGAATCTAAAGTCACACTGGAAGATTTTGAACCTGGTGAGCCTGTTTTAAAAAGAAAGCTCGTCACCGAGGTTGCCTCCATGGCGAGGAAAATGCACAGCGCTGGCATTAATCACAGGGATTTCTATCTATGTCATTTCTTAATGGACGCCCCCCCCGCGGAGGGCCCGGAAGCGGCCACAGAGGAAGATAAAGAACCAGTACTTCATCTGATCGACCTGCACCGGGCACAGATTCGGCAAAATGTACCCCGGCGATGGTTGGTAAAGGATCTGGGCGGTCTGCTGTTTTCAGCATTTGAAAAAGACCTTACAAGAAGAGATCTCTTGCGTTTTGTACGCAGTTATAGCGATCGACCATTGCGAGAAGTGTTAGTGAAGGATGCAGAGATCTGGCGTGAAGTTGTTGAGCGCGCGATAAAGCTGTGGTTTCAGGATCATGATTCGCTTCCAGGTGGCGTCACCAGATTACTGGCCCGTTGATGCCGGCCTGGCTTGTCAAAGAGGAAGTCAGGGACCTGTTTCCCGATCATGCTGCGGCCATCGGTGCGCCGGGAGAAGAAATCAACGGCAACCCGATGAGCCGGTTGGTGAGATACCGTGATGGTGATGACTACTACTACATAAAGACATACACGAGCAGGGGACGTTGGCTTAGGAGGTTTACTGGCCGCAGCAGAACCCGTGCTGAGTGGGAAAACCTTCAGGCGTTCGTCGCGATGGGAATACCTACGGCCGATCTAGTGGCCTATGGGGAATCCGGTGCCAGCGGGTCCTACAAAGGCACGTTAATTACCCGGGAGGTGAGGGGAACCAGTGACCTTGCTGCGCTGGCGGATAGCGGGCATTCGTTGCTGGGTGATCGTCAGTGGCGATTGCAGGTCATTGGTCGGCTCTCTGAGACCGTTCAGAACATGCACGGACATGGTTTTGTCCACAATGATCTGAAATGGCGTAACATTTTGGTCGACGTAACAGTTAATCCCACGGTCTATCTTATAGACTGCCCGCTTGGGCGAAAGATGCCGGGTCCATTTCTGACGCGAGGTATAATCAAGGACCTGGCCTGCCTGGATAAAATAGCAAGGAAGCAGTTAAGCAAAATGGAACGGCTGCGCTTCTATCTGGCATACAAGGGTAAAAGCCGATTAAGTGTAAAAGACAAGAAGGAGATTTATCGCGTACTTCGATTCTTTGAGGGGCGCGAATAAGGGATATGAACAACTTTGATGTAGATATACTGATTCGTTCTGATCGGGACCTTCAAGAACCGTTTGTTGTTCCGCTCATTCGATCGGACGGCGAAGAAACAGAGATGACAGTGCAGAAAATTCTTCGTCTGTTACCGGGGAAGAGAATCGTTGCGGTCGCGGAAGTTGATGGCAAGCAGTATCTGGTCAAGGTTTTTATTGGTCGCTATGCCGGGCGATACGCGAAAAGGGAAGTTGCGGGGGCAGCCGCAATTGAAGATGCTGGTGTGCTGACAGCGTCGCTTGAATGGCAGGCTTTGAGGAAGTCGGCCAAGGGGCACGTGCTTGGCTTTGAATATATTCCTGACGCAAAAAACCTGCTTGATGTATGGAAAGAGTCTGAAAATGATAAGCAGCGACTGCGGCTGATTGGCAAGGTGGTTCCTGTACTCGCTGCGCTGCACGAAGGCGGTGTGGTGCAAAATGATATCCACCCTGAAAACTTCCTGTTTCGTTCCGGCCTGATCTATACGATAGATGGCGGTGATGTCACCCGGCATGGGAGAGGTTCCCTGGGAGCAGGAAAAAGTATGGATAACATCGCACTTTTCTTTGCACAATTTCATGCACGCTTTGATCATCTCGTCTCTGAATGGCTTGAGCAGTACCGACAGTTGCGTGCGTGGCCTGTGGATGAAGGCAGGTACCTGCGGCTGATCGATCTCATTGATTCGAAAAGGTCCGGGCGTAAAAAAGAGTACATTGGCAAAGCGTTTCGTGAATGTACGCGATTCATTTGTGAGCATTCCTTCAGCCGATTCTTAATCTGTGAGCGTGGCTACGATTCACCAGCGATGAGAGAACTCTTAAGCCGAATTGATGAACGAATGGAATCCGGCAAACTGTTAAAAGCTGGGAACTCTGCGACGGTCGCTCTGGTTGATGGGCCGTCTGGCCCATTGGTGGTGAAACGTTACAACATCAAGGGCTTAGGCCATGGCATTAGCCGTGCTTTTCGCAAAAGCAGGGCCTGGATTTCCTGGGCTAACGCCAATCGCCTGGATTTCCTTGGTATCAGCACAGTGAAGCCGGTGGCGTTGGTTGAGGAGCGTTTTGGACCCCTAAGACGAAGAGCTTATTTCGTCACTGAGTACATCGATGGACCTGATGCGACGGTATTGCCAGAGAAAGAAAACCCGATGGCAGAGATGGCATCCATCGCTGATATTCTAAAAGAACTGGCGGCCGCTGGCGTTTCTCATGGTGACCTGAAGGCGAGTAATTTTCTTCTCGGTAGCGATGGTCCGGTGATCATTGATCTGGATTCGATGAAAGAACACACGAATCCGGTTGATAGAGACCGCGCAGAGAAGAAAGATATTGCTCGCTTTATGAGGAACTGGGAATCTATTCCCCAGGTTAAGCAAAGATTCACTGACCTTCTCGGCTAAAGCCCGACCTTTTCTGTCGATAGTTAACCGGACTTTTACGCGGACTTTCCCTAGAATAGGCGACCTACGTCATATTGAGCATTCACTTTGTCCCTAGTTGTTCTTGGTCTGTCTGGTGCGCTGACCCATGATCCCTCTGCAGCCATTTATGTTGATGGTGAGCTTATTGCCGCCGCTGAAGAAGAGCGATTCACCCGGCAAAAACATGCAAAGAACGCCATGCCGCTGCACGCGGCGCGTTATGTTCTGCGGGAAGCTAACCTCAAGGCCAGGGACGTGGATGTTGTCGCGTTCCCTTTCGGGAAGGTCAGCCTTTTCGGTAAAGCCAGATGGCACTATGCGAAACGGCACTGGTATGCCCCGGATAGGGCGTTGGATGCGATATTTAACGGTAACAGGCATTACCGAAGAAACGTCAAGAAGGTTCGTGAACTTCTGGTAGCGCTAGGTATCAACTGGGCTGATATTGAATTCGATGCCGTAGAACATCATATAGCGCATGCCAGTAGTTCGTATCATTTGTCAGGTTTTGAAGGAAAGACTGCGATCCTGGGCATCGACGGTAAGGGGGAGTACGCGACAACCTTTTTCGGATATGGAGAGAACGGGCACATTCATAAGATCAAGGAATTCTACGACCCGGATTCCCTTGGACAGTTGTATGCATCTTTTACCGAATATCTTGGATTCGAAATGTTGGATGGGGAGTACAAGGTGATGGGTATGGCGCCTTATGGCAATCCTGATTTATATGACTTGTCACGGCTAGTCCATTTTGATGGCAAAGAAATCACCGTCAATACTGAGCTTGTGAACACCATTGGGCTTCGAAGATACAAGGAAGGCCGCAAGGGATATTATTTTAGCCAGAAGCTGATTGATTGGCTCGGGCCAAGAAGGCAAGGCGATATTGCTGACGACCCTTATATTCACTATGCAGCGGCGATGCAGAAAATGTATGAGGATATTTCGCTGCAACTGATAGATACCTACCTTGGTGATATTTTGCGTGAAACCGGGCGTCTTGTTTTTGCGGGAGGTGGTGCGCTAAACGTGAAACTCAACCAGAAAATTCTGGCTCTGCCCTATGTCAAAGAGTTTTTCGTGCAACCCGCGGCGAGTGATGCGGGTACCGCCGTTGGCGCCGCCTCTTTTGCATCCTGGAAACGTGGAGTCACTCCGGCAAAGATGGAACATGTTTTTCTCGGTCCCAGGTATTCAACGGAAGAGTGCATCGACGCCTGTGAATCACATCCAGGGCACCCGGTGTATGAAAAAACCGGCAACATTGTAGAGCGAGCAGCCGAGTTGCTTAATGCGGGCAATCCGGTCGCCTGGTGTCAGGGGCGTATGGAGTTCGGACCCAGAGCGTTGGGTGGGCGGAGTATTCTGGGGAGCCCAAGTTACGGGGGAATTGCCAACAAGATCAATGAACAGATTAAATTTCGAGAGAGATGGCGACCTTTTTGTCCAAGTGTTTTGGATACTGTCGCAAAGGACATGATACAGACTGACCATCCAGCTCCTTACATGACAATCACATTTGAAGTGTCAGAAGAGTGGAAATCTCGAATCCCGGAAGTTGTGCACGAAGACGGCACATCTCGGGTTCAGATCGTCGAAGAATCAACCAATCCGAGATATCATGCCTTGCTAAAGGAGATGGAGCGGCTTAATGGTAACGGAGCAGTACTCAATACCTCGATGAATCGACGCGGCGAACCGATGGTGTGTTCACCAACAGATGCCCTCAATATGTTTTTTGGTTCTGACCTTGAGTATTTGGTACTTGAAGATTTGCTGGTTACTAAACGCAAATAATAGATGGCCGAGAAACAGCCAGACCAAAAACCCAGAATCCTTCAGATCTGTCATGACTACAAAGGACCGTTTCGAACGGTCGCCCGGCAGTATGCAGGAAGTTTCTCTGACTGTGAGGTCAAGACTGTTTTCTTGCGCGGCCCACCATCTTCAGAGCTGGCGTCCACTATCCATGGTGATGTCGAATTCCTCGCTTTGCCACCTGGGTCTCTTCGCGGGCTTAAACTTGAACCGTACCGTCGGTTAAAGAAAATCATTGCCGATGAGCTACCGGACGTTATCCTGGCGCATCGATACAAACCCTTCTTTATAGCGCTGTTGCTGAACTACAAGCTAAGGATCGGTGCCGTCATTGGTGTCATGCATGAGTTTGGTTTTCTTGGCCGGGTGTTGCGGTCTTTCTTTTCGAGGTTCTGGAAAGACAACGTTCAGCTAATCGGCGTCTCCCAGCCAGTTTGTCAGGCACTCCTTGAACAGGCACCGCACCTGCAGAGTCGAGTTCACCTTTTGCCCCATGCTATCGAAGCGGTGACGCTTCGCGATCCTGTGTCCGCGAGACATGAGTTGGGTATCCCGCTCGGCTCATATTGCTACGGCACGGTGGGCCGACTGGTTCGGAAAAAAGATCACAGATTGCTGATCGAAGCGTTTGCGGGTGTGCATGACAATTCGGTGCTGGCGTTCGTAGGAGACGGTGAGCTAATGCCTGAGCTTAAGATGCTGGCAAAGAAGCTTGGTGTACAGGACCAAGTGGTATTTTGTGGCGCAAAGGATGAAGCACGAAGGTTGATGAAAGCATTTGATGCTTTCGTGCTTCCATCAACGAGCGAGGAAGCCTTCGGGCTTGTGTTACTCGAGGCCATGGCGGCTCAGGTACCGATAGTTTGTTCAGATGCACCTGGGCCGGCCAGTGTCATTGGTGATACCGGGTTACTGTTCGAGTGTGGCAATGCCCGTGATCTGACCAGGCAACTGGAAGCTGTTCGTGCACTCACAAAACCCAATTCCGATGAGATGACGCAAAGAGCACTTGACAGGCTCGGTGCCAAATTTTCTGTTTCCTCTATGACCCAGAAAATCCGAAGCCTGCCGCAGATCGAGCAATACGCGCCTGCTACTGACTAATCCGGTCTCACGGTGGAGTAGCAATGACGTTTGCTTCGAAAAGCCGCATTATCAACTATTGGGTGCTTAGCAATCCCGGGCCACCGCCGGCGGGCGTGTTGAATCAACCGATTGTGATAGAATCGCGCGAAATACGCTCTCGATAACAGCATGAAAATTCCAAGGTTTGATAACGCACATATCCTGACCATTGGTGATGCGATGTTGGATAGATACTGGCATGGTGACACCCATCGGGTGTCGGCTGAAGCACCGATTCCGGTGATTGATGTTAGCAGTATCGAAGACCGGCCCGGTGGTGCAGCTAACGTCGCACTGAATGTTGCGACGCTTGGCGCCGCATCTTCCCTGATTGCGGCAACCGGCCAGGATGAAATGTCCGATATTCTGGAATCCAAACTCAGTTCCTCTGGCATCGACTGCCGCTTTATCCGGGTAGAGGGGATGTCCACCATTACCAAGGTGCGTTTGGTCAGTCGAAGTCAGCAAATGATTCGCGCTGATTTTGAAGCACTGTTTGATATTGATGCCGACCAGGTATTGAAAGGAATGGATTTAGTCCCTGAGTACGACAGCGTGGTTCTTTCTGACTACGACAAGGGCCTCTTTAGTGACTCTTCGAGCATCATTGAAAATGCGAGAAAGAAAGGTAGGCCGGTGCTGGTTGACCCGAAGTTCAAGCCTTTCTCGGCTTATCAGGGGGCGACTGTCATTAAACCGAATACACTTGAGCTCAAGAATGCCGTCGGCGATTGGAACAGTGAGGCCGAGATGTTAAAAAAATGCCGGGGCCTGATGGCGGGCATTGGTTGTGAAGCTATGTTGGTAACACGAGCATCTGAGGGTATGACGCTCATCGAACGACATGAAGAAAGTCATTTCCCCGCCCGGACGAGAGAGGTTTATGACACGTCAGGTGCAGGGGACACCGTTATTGCCGTGCTCGCAGCCTC
>JABJED010000251.1 GCA_018665025.1 Gammaproteobacteria bacterium | reverse complement strand
ATATTGAATTTGACCCTGGTCAGGGGTGCCTGGTCTTTCGCATAGGTCCGGATTTCGTCGATAAGGTCGAAGTTCATCGTCACAAGCCTGTGTTCGACACTCACAATCTGGCCGATGCCAAGTTCCGGTTCTGCGCTACTGATCCATTTTTGTCCCGGTTTGAAATCAGTCATATGATGCTTTGCCTATTTGTCCTGAGCACCGTTGATTTAAGTGCGGCTGTCTTTGGGTTATCTTGTTCACTTTTGCCTATCGGAATATTTATGGATAACCAGACTAAAACTGAGTTAGAAGCAGCATCCTTTCGTCGCCTAGTCGACCATCTCGGCGAGAATACTAATGTGCAGAACATCGATCTTATGAATCTAGCCGGCTTTTGTCGCAATTGCCTGAGTAAATGGTACCGGGCGGCGGCAGAGGATAAAGGAATCGACCTGGATTATGAAGAGGCGCGGCAAATAATCTATGGGATGCCATATTCAGAGTGGAAATCGAAATACCAGACAGACGCAAGCCCCGAACAGCAGGCCGCTTTTGATAATAAAAGTCATTAACCAATGCGGTTTAATGGTTTTTTGTCCTGCATTGGTGTGCTGGTGTTTTGGCAGGAGCAAATACACCAGCCAGTGGCCTCGAGCAGTTTACGTACAAACCATTTAGGGTGGTTGACGTTCCTCCAGTGAGAGACTGGAGTTTCTCTGCCGTTTGACTCGACCCGTAGCGGTGTCGAAAGACCTTTCCGCCGGCTCTGATACAACACAGGAGTAGCTGATGGCTGTGACTTCAAAACTGGAACTAAATCGTGGGGAGTTCTCCCCCTGGTTGTTTGCTAACGAATCGCTCACTATTTCTCTTTTAAGTGCGACTTCCTATCGGTTCGCACGTTTTTTATGGGACAACATTAACACCACTGCAGATGAAGACCGTTCGGGTTGGACAGGTGGGCAATGGCAGCATTACTTGACTGACCCAAGGTGTGAGTTCTTCGCAGTGTACTGTGATGATGAACCTGCAGGGTGCTGCGAAATTGTACGCGAGTCGAATCTCATAAGAGCGACAGGTAAATCGGCGAGGATCAAGACGTTTGGGTTGTTTTCCGAGTTCAGCGGAGACGGACTCGAAGCGGCCCTGTTAACCAGGATGATTGAAAAGTCATTTTCCACTGGGGCGGAGAGGGTGATCCTAAGAACGGGTCCGGAACTTCCACCAGAGATGACAGAGTTGTTCCAAAATCAGGGGTTTCGAATTCTTACGATAGAAAAGTAAGATAAGTACTTGGATTAAACAGCCATCTCGGCTTTGATCGGCTCATGGCATTGGTAGTCAATCAGACGAAAGTCCGTCAACTGGAAGTCGTCGATCGTTTGCTGGCCACGGTCTTCGATATAAAGCGAAGGCAGGGGCAGGGGTGTACGTAGGAGTTGTTCCTTTGCCTGCTCAACGGCGTCGAGGTATATATGGGCATCCCCGATAGTGTGAACAAATTCATGTGCTGTTAGCCCTGTGATTTTCGCAATCATATGTAGTAGCAGGGAATAAGAGGCGATATTAAATGGCACCCCAAGGAACATGTCTGCCGAGCGCTGGTACATGTGTAACGAAAGCTTATCGTCCGCCACGTAAAGCTGAAAGAAGTTGTGACAGGGTGGTAGTGCTACCTGGTCGGGCGAGGCCTCACCGGGGTTCCAGGCATTGACGATAATTCTTCTGCTTTCCGGATTGTGTTTAATCAGGTCAATAGCATCTGCCAACTGGTCGACTCCGCGCCCGTCTACCGTTTTCCAGTTTCTCCACTGGGAACCGTAAACGCGTCCCATATCGCCATCACTGCTGTCTGCTCCCAGACGTTTTACATAGTCGTGATAGTTGGCGTCCCAGATTTTGTTGTGCTTATAAATTGCTTTGAGATCGTTAATGTTGGTAGACCCGGAAACGAACCACAGAAGCTCCGAAGACATGACCTTCCATGCTAGCTTCTTGGTTGTCACAGCAGGAAAGCCATCTGTCATTTTGTACCGACTGTTCAGGCCAAATACCGAGATAGTGCCGACGCCCGTTCTGTCACCGCGAACCGTACCGGTGTCCAAAATGGTCTGGAGTTGTTCCAGGTATGCGTGCATTAATGATTAGTCCCCAGTTAGCCGCACTTACTGTCGCCGCAACTGAGGCAGGTCATACAACCATCCATCATCACCATGGCGGTAACATTACATTTAGTGCAAAGCTGGGCTCCTGGGGGGAAGTCACCGGGATCGACTTTTTCCGCGTTGGCAGCATCTTCTAAAGCGGCGCGTTTTTCGGCAATCAATTCCTGGTGCGCAGCGCTGAGTTCTTCCTCTTTGATGAGGCCGATTTTTTTCATATGAGTTTCGAGGACCCCGCCAATCTCCGCGACCAGTGAAGGCATAAAGACACCTCCCTTTTTGAAGTAGCCACCTTGCGGGTCAAATACCTGTTTAAGCTCTTCGGCCAGAAATACGCTGTCGCCGCCTTTGCGAAAGACAGCGGAGATGACTCGGGT
>JABJED010000250.1 GCA_018665025.1 Gammaproteobacteria bacterium | reverse complement strand
TGGTTAAACGCTACCAAGTTTTTTGTTGTTTGTGGTTATTGGCTGACCTGGCGATGGGCGATTAGCCAAGGTGCTTTTCTGTCGGCTTAGGGATCAGTGCGCTGGCGTGGTTTTAACCATTAGATAGCGGCAAAGAGATCGTTGCATCAGGGGGCGCGCGTTGCCTCAGATGCGCCAGAATGGTTTGGATCGCGTCCGGGGCGGTGACATCTGCGGTCACCCGCAGGGTGCCGCCGCACAGCGGACAGACAGAAATATCGATATCAAATACACGCTTAAGCCGCTCGGCCCAGCTCAGTGGGGAGCAAGGCCATAGGGTTGATGACATCATTGCTGTAGGAGAAAAAACATGACAGAAAACATCCCCAACCGCTCTGGCGACCCATTTACGACGGATGACGAGTCTCAGATTCTTAACACCATTGATAGATGGCTTGAAAAGGACGTTAAAGACAAGGTTTTGGCGCTCGATCATGCAGATGAGTACCCCACTCAAATGGTAGAGCAAATGAAATCGCTCGGCTTGTTTGGGGCCACCATCAGTCAGCGGTACGGTGGGCTCGGTATGCCGAGTGCCAGTTACGCGAAAGTAGTGACCGCGGTATCTGAGGTATGGATGTCACTCACGGGGATTTTCAATTCTCACCTTATTATGGCGGCGGCTGTTGAGCGATTTGGGACCGAAGAGCAAAGGCAAAGATTTCTGCCTAAATTCGCGACCGGTGAGATAAGGGGTGGGCTTGCACTGACAGAGCCCAGTTGCGGAACCGACCTTCAAGCCATTCGCACAAAAGCCCATAAGGACGGTGATCACTACGTGATCAACGGTGCTAAAACCTGGATTTCTAACGGCATCCAGGGTGATTGCGTTGCATTATTGGTTAAAACTGACACCGAAATTCAACCCCGACACAAAGGAATGAGTCTGTTCCTTGCAGAAAAGGGGCCTGGGTTTTCTGTCGGACCTAAACTTAAAAAGCTGGGTTACAAGGGTATCGACTCCGCAGAGCTATTCTTTGATGACTATGTAATAGCTGCAAATAATCTAATCGGCGGTCAAGAGGGCCATGGGTTTCATCATACCGTTGGCGGACTGGAATTGGGTCGTATTAATATAGCCGCCAGGGGTGTTGGGGTTGCCAATGCTGCCTTAAAGGCCGCCACGTCCTATGCCCAAACCCGCGAAACCATGGGTAAACCTATTGGCCAGCATCAGGCAATTCAGACAAAACTAGGTGACATGGCTACCCGTTGCCACGCAGCGCGCTTATTGGTCCAGGATGCTGCTCAAGCTTACGACCGAGGCGAGCGATGTGACATGGAGGCTGGCATGGCCAAATTATTTGCTTCGGAAGCCGCCATGGAAAATGCCTCTGAGTGCATGCGAATTCATGGCGCTTATGGATATTCTAAAGAATCCCACGTGGAACGCTATTACCGGGACGCGCCCCTCATGTGTATTGGTGAGGGCACAAATGAAATGCAAAGAATTATTATCGCCAGACAATTAATGGAAAGAAATCCAGTATGACAAAACGGCTTACCTTTCCCCGGCAAATTAAGTCACCGCAGGAGCCTCTTACCGTTAGGCCTGAGCGTAAGTACCGAGTAACCAGGCTTTACTTCGTTCCAATCTATCGAGCAGATGGGTTCTATCGAGCAGATGGGTTGGTCGGAACCGGGTAGAAAATTCACCCGGTTCCTGGGGATACTAGAACGAGTGTCTTAACTCTAAACCAACCCGACGAGGATCGCCCCAATAGTCCGCAGTCATGCCGAGAGACCCGTCAATACCACCAATTTCAGTATCACCAGACTGATTGATCATATTGGTCACGTAATCTTCATCTGTCAGATTAGAACTCCATAATGAGACGCTCGTTTGGCCGTTAGTTAAATGCCAGGTGACTCGCGCATCTGTCAGCCAGTAGCTGTCCACTTTGGACGAAGGCGTATTAAGTAAGCTGTAGTAAATATCATCGGTGAAACTGAAGCCAACCGACGTTGTAATATCGCCAAAAGAGAAACTCGCTTGATGCAGGAAACTGATATCCGCCGACAGCGTGTCTCCATCATTGCCAAACTCAATATCGCTAAGATCCCGAACAAGAATAGATTCCTGAAGCGTTAAAGGGTCAACAATATTATCGTCTACGGTGAACTTGTCATAGTCACCTTCGATGTAACCGGCGGATATCATCAAGGCCAAAGAATCAGTCAATTGCGCCAAAACCTCCAATTCAACCCCGACTAACGTCGCTTCCTGCGCGTTGATCAAATCTGCAGTCGGTTGGCCATCGACGAGACGTCCTACCGTTAGCTGCTGATTTTCATAGGAGTTGTGGAACATGGTCGCGTTCACTCGCAGTTTCCCGTCAAATAACAACGCCTTGGTTCCAAATTCCAGATTATCTGATTCCTCGGGCAGGTAGGCTCGCATTCGGGTGTCCTGGTTAAAACCACCACTGGAGTAACCCTTGCTGTAGCTACCATAAATCATGATATCGTCATTTAACTGGTAACTTAGAATTGCTCGCGGGGTCGTATCGTCATAACTAACCTCTTGATAGCAACGATCGCTAGCTGGGACAAAAACTCCTGGCGCAACCTCGATTGTTGGCATACCCGGGCAGAAATAAGTGGGATCAAACCCGCCGCCAAAAAGTGTCTGCATGCGTAAAAACTCGCGATCATCTTCTGTATAACGAATACCCAAGGTCAAATCCAGCTTATCGCTTACGGCATAAGTGCCTTCAGCAAAGAAAGCCTTGTTTTTGTTGGTGACTTCATAGGATTGGTTACGGCTGCCGAATATTTGGGTCGCCACCGCAATATCACCTAAGGTCTGCGGCGATCCATCGGGATTGGAGGCACCCGTAGGGGCATAAAAAAATGGCCAATCCGCAGGTGCCGGGGCTGAAAGACCTCTAAAGAGAGGAACGTCCAGGCTCTCTTCAGACTCCTCTTTAAACATGTAGGCACCTACCACCCAATCGAATTTACCTGTGCTTCCGGCAAGGCGAAGTTCCTGTGAGAATATTTCGTGTTCACTTTCATTGTTCAAAATTTCAAGAAAGTTTGAACCCGGACCGTTGCCCATTACCCAGCCCCAACTACCATTAAAATTGTCTATTTCCCTATAGGACGTAAGCGACGTTAATTCCCCCCAACCAAAGTCATAAGTTTGATTTAAAGAAAATGCGTCAACCTCACTCTCGCTGCTCTCATCGTTTGTAGTGTCAATAGAAACTTTCCGCGTCGTGCTTTCACAATTCGCTTTCATCTGATCATAGGTACCAAAGATGTTCGCAATGAACAACAGACCACCCGCTGCGAAGCTATTATCTGGACCAGTAAAACGGCAGCTACCCAGAGGGCCCCTTTCGTTGGCCTCAAAATGATCATAACTGAACAGCGCTGAATAATTATTCAAGTCCCAGGATAGTGACGCACGATAAGACAGAGAGTCTTCATTACCCCTGTCCTTACCCGTTAGCGAATTTTTCATAAAACCATCAGTTTCTTTTTTATACAAAGCAAATCGAGCCGACACGCTGTCTGAAAGTGGCTGGTTATAGGTGAACCCTAATGTTTGATGACCGTCGGAGCCAACCCCCGCTTGAATATCAAAACTCTGCTCCAACCCAGGCTTGTTAGTGATCACATGAATAAGACCTGCAGTCGTGTTGCGCCCAAATAGCGTCCCCTGAGGGCCCCTAAGAATTTCGACCCGCTCAACATCCATGAGATCCAACAACCCTCCTTGGGGTCGACTGAGATAAACACCGTCGACATAAATCCCGATTTTGGGGTCTTGCGTGGACGCCCAGTTGACTTGCCCAATCCCACGCATAAAGACTTGCGTCGCGGTGCCGTTAACACTGCTTTCTGAAATGGAGGTATTTGGACTGAGTTTTTCCAGGTCTGTGATATCCCGAATATTACGGGTTTCGAGCTGCTCACCGGACAGAGCGGTTATGGGAATGGGAACAGTCTGGGCTGTTTCCTCACGCCTTCGTGCGGTGACAACTACCTCTTCGAACAGGTTAGTTGCGCCATCTTCTTGTGCATAGGTGACGTTGAAAGGAACCGCGTTCAAGGTGAAAAGTACAAAAATACCTATGCTTGATGCTTTAGTCATGAAACCTCCACAGTATTATTATTGTTGTTATAAATTTTTTCTTTTTCTTAGGGGCTCTCCCTCAGCGTATATAAAATACAGATCGCAGGCAATAACTAAAATCCGTGCCTGTAGAACCAAAGTTGTAATGTCCGGTTTGTCCAAAGTTAAAGTGTCCTCTTTTGCAGGAGTGGACCTTGGTGGAGGAGTTAGTCAGTTTGAGCCGTAAGGAGCTGGATAAGTTGAGTGTGATCGAAAGAGTTGAACGAGGAGAGCTTAGTCAGGTCGATGCTGCCTTGATGATCAGTCGAAGCACCCGGCAGCTCAGGCGCCTGCTGGTTCGTTATCGTCAACAAGGCGAACAAGGCCTGGTCTCTTGTCGCCGGGGCAAGCCGAGCAATAACCGGCTCAGCAACACTCGACGCGAAGAGATCGTCACCCTCATTGCCAGCCAATATCAAGACTTTGGTCCAACGCTTGCTAACGAGATGCTCGCGGAGCGTCATAATATTCACGTTTCGGCAGAGACCGTCCGCCAGTTGATGACCGATCGAGGTATCTGGCGCGCCAAAGTACGTCGTGGTGTGAACGCGCATCCCATGCGGGAACGTCGCTCAAAGCGTGGCGAGCTTATCCAGATTGATGGTTCCCCACACGCCTGGTTCGAAGATCGTGGTCCTAAGTGTACGCTGATCGTGTTCATTGATGACGCCACCAGTGAGCTGATGGCATTGCAGTTCTGGCCGCAGGAGACCACTGAGTCCTACATGAGTACGCTGAGGCAATATCTACAGGATCATGGTCGCCCTGTGAGCATTTACAGCGACAGGCACGGTATATTTAGGCCTGTCGTCGATACAGAGAAGCCCGGGCTGACACAGTTTGGACGCGCCCTTGAAGCGCTGGATATTGAATCGATTCAGGCTAATTCACCACAAGCCAAGGGTCGTGTCGAGCGTGTGAACAGAACGTTACAAGACAGGTTAGTCAAGGAGATGCGGCTTAATGGCATCAGCACGCTAGCGGCAGGCAATGCTTTTTTGCACGAGTTTGTTGAGCGCTTCAACACACGCTTTGCCAAGCCAGCGCTCATTGCAGTTGATGCGCACCGAGAGCTAATGCATACCACGACAGAACTCGACCTGATGATGTCATTCCAGAGCCAACGCAAGATATCGAAGAACCTCGAAGTCCGTTACAACAATCAGGTCTATCAACTTATTGCCGTTGAAAGACGACGACGGCTAACAGGTGCCCAAGCGACTATTTGTGAACACTATGATGGCAGGATCAGCATATTGGTGAAGGGCGAACAGATGGACTACAAGGTATTCAAGCGCGGGGAACAACCCAAACCCGTAGAAGATGAGAAGACGCTAAACCATCGAGTTGATCAGGCTGTGAAACAACGGACGCACAAACCGAAAGCGACACACCCCTGGAAGAAACTACCTGTCACCGAGGGTGGTTACAGGGACCAGGCATGATGACAAAGCGGACATTTCAACTTTGCAGAAAAGAGGACATCTCTACTTTGGGTTTACATAACTAAAATCCGTGCCCGATACCCGTTGGAAAAATAACAATACTTCGCTAGTGTTGTGCATGTTCTATCCAGTGACTCGCCAGTAATTAAATAAATTAATGGAGATTTTTTGATGAGAATTGATGGGTTTTGCGACGAACGATTTGCCCGTGTCCGCGACGAGTTTGAAAAGAACTTCACTAAACGCGGTGACATCGGTGCCTGTTTTGCGCTGACAATCGAGGGTGAGTATGTCGTAGATATCTGGGCTGGCCATCAGGATGCAGCGCTTGAAAAGCGCTGGCAGGAGGACACGATCATCAACGTCTTCTCTTCTACCAAAACGATGTCTTTCCTTTGCGCGCTGGTACTTGCAGACCGCGGCTTACTCGACTTTGAAGCTTGTGTAGCGGATTATTGGCCAAAATTTTCGACAGGCAACAAAGGCGAGATCAAGGTCAAACACCTCATGAGCCACTCGTCTGCTCTGCCAGGATTTAGCCGAACGTTTACCACACCGGAACTCTGCAACTGGCATTTTTGCTGCGATGATCTGGCAAGCCAATCGCCCTGGTGGGAACCTGGGACGTAGAGCGGCTATCACGCAATTACCCAGGGGTATCTCATTGGCGAAGTCATCAGACGCATCGCAGGCAAGACCATCGGCCAGTTCTTTAAAACCGAGATCGCGGACCTTGTCGGCGCTGATTTTCAGATCGGGGTTAACCCCAAAGACTTCTCTCGTATTGCGGATCTAATCGAAGCAAAAGAGGTAGCACCCATTCTTGAGATGGATCCCGATTCCATCCCTGGGCGGGTATTCGCTGGGTTAGCAGATGATGTCGTCAAGATGACGACTTCAGCCGGTTGGCGGCAGGCAGAGATACCCGCAGCCAATGGCCACGGAAACGCCAGATCTATCGTCCGCGCGCAGACGGCACTCGCCAATGGTGGCTCTGCATTTGGGGTAGAACTGCTATCCGCTGCCGGTTGCAACAAAGCGTTAGCGCCGCAAACGGAAGGCATCGATTTAGTCTTGGGAATTCCGGTTAACTTCGCAATGGGTTACGCACTGGCAAACGAGGGCATTCAGATTAGTCCCAACGCGAACACACTATGGTGGGGTGGCGCGGGAGGCTCAACGGTCGTTGTAGATACGGACGCACACGCGTGCTTTTCGTACGTCATGAATCAAATGGACAATAATATTATCGGTGATCCGCGAGGCGCTGCACTGGGCGCCGCTGTTTACTCATCACTAAACGACATGTAAACCGACTCAAAAATGAGCGAGAAGAGGTCACAATGCAAACGACCAACATACAAGCAGCCGGCGGCAGGACGATTAGTTTTTCAGATTTCGGCAATCGGGATGAGATCGCTGTCTTATGGTGCCACGGTGGGCCCGGCTCGCGACTTGAGCCACAAACAGAAGCGGAAGCCGCCAGCGCTGCCGGGTTTCGACTTATCGGCATTGACAGGCCTGGTTATGGTGGATCCACTGAACTACCGGGTCGCCAAATTTCCGATTGGACACATGACGCATTACGGGTCGCTGACCATCTGAAGATCAATCAGTTTTTTATCGTCGGGGTCTCAACGGGTGCAGGTTACGCGCTGGCTACGGCATCAATTGCGCCCAAAAGGGTACTCGGTGTTCTGGTCTGTTGTGGCCTTTCCGATATGCTTTGGGGCAAGGATAAATCCTCCCTGGCTGCTAATACGCTGATCTGGAGTACGATCGACAGAGATCAGGTTCGAGCTTTTGTGATTGAGGACTTCGGCGAAGATGGCAGCAAGATGTTAGAGGGCGATGACACGGCTGCCATGCTTTCCCCGCCGGACCTGGCAATGCTTTCTGATCCGAAATTCGCCGAGAGCTTTGGTCATAACGACGCTTTTGCCCAGGGCGTTTTGGCTATGTGGACGATCGAATCGCCGACGGACCGACTTTTGGCTGGTCAAGTTTTGATGTCAACCGAGTGGCCTGTCCTGTCGTCGTGATCCACGGTGAGCAGGACGGCATTGTTCCTATTGCTCATGGTCAGCACACCGCTGAAATAGTGCCCAACGCGGAACTGCGGACCTTTCCACAGCATGGGCATCTAAGTGTCATTACTGAAGTCGTAGCCACTCTAAAATCCATGACCGACAGGTCATAGGTTGCATACTGTCACCCACCTTTGACTTCGCGCAGCAATTCACGCGACTATTGATGAAACCTGTCACACGATTCTCAATAAAACAGGTCACACAATTCTTAAAAAACAGATCACACACTTGTTTATAAAACAGGTCACACAACTCTTCATAAAAAATGTCACACAACAGGGAACCAAATAATGAACGACAAAATTGCTAATGATCCCCGCCTTGACCCCCGCATCAAGGCCGTACTGAGCCTGATGCCAAACATGACCATGAAAGCCGCAAACTCCCGGGAGGAAATGATCGAAGACGCTAATGACGAGGATCAGTTGGCCAGTCGAAAAGCATTCCAGGGAATGATGGAAATGTGCGACAACGACGAGATAGCGCCGTCACAGGGATTAAAAGTCACCAGGAAAATGATTGTTTCCGAACCCGATGGTAATTCAATCAACTTACAAATTATCAGACCCGACTCCCATGAAGTCTTGCCTTGTGTTTACTATATACACGGCGGCGGCATGCAGGCCTTGTCCTGTTTCGATGGCAATTACCGCGCGTGGGGGAAAATCATCGCAGCGCAGGGTGTTGCCGTGATTATGGTAGATTTTCGAAACTCGGTGTCCGTTTCGTCGGTACCGGAAGTCGCCCCGTTCCCTGCTGGCCTCAACGACTGTGTTTCCGGGTTGAAGTGGGTCTGCGCGAACGCCGAAACGCTTAACGTCGACGCGGGTAGAATTATTGTCGCCGGTGAAAGCGGTGGCGGAAACTTAACGCTGGCCACAGGACTAAAACTCAAACAAGACAACGACCTTGGTTTGATTCAAGGCTTGTACGCCCTATGTCCTTATATTGCCGGACACTGGCCCCAGGATCGTTATCCTTCGTCAACAGAAAACAACGGTATTTTACTTGAGCTGCACAACAACAATGGCGCCTTGGGTTATGGCATCGAGGCTTTCAACGACAGGAACCCATTGGCCTGGCCCGGCTTCGCCAGCGCAGCGGATGTCACCGGCTTACCGCCGGTCGTCATAAGCGTCAATGAATGTGATCCACTGCGAGATGAGGGCATTGCATTTTATCGGCTACTGTTGAGCGCTGGCGTCAGCACGAAATGCCGACAAGTCATGGGCACTATGCACGGCACTGAAATCTTCCCGGTCTGCTGCCCCGACATTTCAACCGACACGGCCCGGGACCTTGCGGCATTTTGTAAAGGCTCAGGATAGTTGCCGCGAACGAGTTGTGATCCCAAGAAGCAATTAACAAGCACGGAAGAGAATTGGCGAACGGCAAAGAATTCTGCGCTAAACCATCAAATTCAGGAAGACACAACTGGTCTAAATCAAACAGATGACTACAATGGCGACCTCTTAACAGGAGCAAGACATGGAAGACGACAAAGACGCGGGCTTAAATGAGAAGCTTGATAACGACTATGACGCCTTTGTCCTTGCGCTGACTTTAGCCATTACCGCCGAGTCTGATGAAAAGTACGCAAAGGTCGTGCCCATGCTGGAGTTGCTGCGGCGAAATTTTGATGAAGCCACGATCGAACGGGCAAAAAAAGAGTCGATCGAACGGGTTAAAGAACTGGATGCACTGAGATGAGTTATACAACAGAAGGCTTCCCCCGGTTTATTTGGGGGGAAGGCGTGGATCTAGCCACCGACTCTACGATTGATGAACGGCTGTTTTTAACGCACACAGCGGCCCCGCAATTTGTCTGCGAAATCTACGATACAGACGAACTTCCCGAAATCGATAGTATCCCTGACCACTTGGGGATGCGCGAATTGGTTGGCGAATTCGCGCAACGCAATGGTGAGAGAATCTGGCAGAGCAACGCTGAGTTCTTTGCCGCTCGATGGATTTTTCTAGGCGACACACCAAACGACGACGAACTCCATCAGGTCATGCTTGACGCTGCACTGGATTTTCAATTGTGGCTGGACGCTAACGGACTGCTGGACGACCTGGGCGAGTAACAATAATCGAACCCGTAAACCGTTCGCTTTGAGGTAAGCGCTCTATCTTCCCACATTAAATTCCCAGCCAGTAGCCATTATCCTGCATTGTTTTGCAGGAGTATTACCGATGGCGTTAGAAATTGCAGATCCTTCCTCATTGCCAGGCCGCGCGGCAGTCAAAACAGCCTTCTG
>JABJED010000249.1 GCA_018665025.1 Gammaproteobacteria bacterium | reverse complement strand
CCCAAGTACGGGTTTGAACTTTGCTGTGAACCACCGTTGGAAAGTGTCGCAGTTGTACTCGGACCTAAGGATCAAATAAGGGCGGAGAATGATGAAGTTCTCCTGAAGATCAATCTGCGTTGCGATCCAGATATTCTCGAGGCGGAAATCAAGCGCCTCGTTAAGTCCCTGGAGATCGGCGACGACTATCAGTCACGAGCAAGGTTTCAACCATCCAGACCAATGCAGAGAATTAGACTAGCGGAGAAGGATGAACGGGGAGCAACAGGGTTAGGAAATCTCAAACAGTTTCGTGAGACTTTCGAGTTAACAGAAAAGATGAAGCATCGAGAAGTTGCGAAGAAGTTGGGTTGGTTGCGATTACAGGAATCGGATTTCTTGCACCAGAATAGCGGAAACAATATAGAAACCAAGAAAGACTACGAAAAGTACGTGAAGGGAGTATTACGTAGGATAGAAAGGCATCGAAAGTTTGTATTCGATGCCTTCCAGAACGTTGAGAAAGGGACCTTCCCCTAGTTACTTGAGAAGCGAAAAGACCCTTGGAGTCACAGAAGAAAATCATCTGGATACATCTCGGGGACAGTTAGATATCGGGTTCTGAGTCGAGCGAAATTCAGGGCACAACTCTCAATACATCAAGACACCACTGGTTGAATACGTTCAGTCGTCATCATCGTCATCGTCATCATCATCGTCATCGTCATCATCATCGTCATCGTCATCGTCATCGTCATCGTCATCGATGAAATCGTTACATGCACCAGCGGCATCGGAAACTAGGTCACTCTGCTGTTTTGAGTTCACTAAACCCATGCTAGACAATACCTCAGAGAAACTGACTACGCATTTTACGTAGTGACCGTGATTCCTAAATTCATCGCAAGAACAGGTTTGAGTAATGGAACACCCATTGTCGCCCACCATTTCGCCTGCTTCTGTCGAAGGGCAACTATCAAAATAGTCAGGAATAGAGTCACAATCAGAATCTGGAAGAGTTTCAACCATACAAGTATTAGGTTCACCTACACCATCACGCACTGCCCATCCTCCCGCTACATCTGTTCGTGTTTTCAAGAGGGCAGACATTCCACCAAAAAGAACACTAGCGTGGGCATTTCTAGTGTCCGCGGGTTGGGTAGAGGACGACCAACTCCAATACCTGCTCGATGAATCGACAACGAACGGATGCCCATCAGGAAAGTTTAAACCGCTTACTGACCCTGTAACCTTGCGACCAACCAACGAATCTAGTTCACGGATGTTAGGTAGTCGCCAATCACCTTGAGTAGATCCATCTGTGAGTCCGCACATCCCACTTTCCAAACTATTGGCGTAATCTAATGCCTGTTGCCAGTTTACGAACTCGACACAATTCACCTTCTTGGTCCAGATGAGATTTGTGAAAAGATCCGTGACAGTTCCGTCCCCGTTATCTTGGAATCGTCCCTCACTGTCGCGCCCAGACTGGTGATCACCATCTTGCCCTGTGCCTTCACAAGAAATCTCACTGCCATATAGGTCATAACACTGCGTTTGACCCGTTTTCGCCAGCGCACCAGAGGACTCTTCTGCAGTTACAACTATGGGAAGAGCAAGTAGGCAAAGAATTATCAGAGGGTACTTCATACAACACCAAAATCAAAGAAAACGCTAATTGTACTCCCTTCGCAGTAACTTTTCAACTTGTACGGGTATCGACGGTCTGAATACTAGATGAGCGGTCACAAGGAAGTCCGCGGTGTTTAGAACCATCTACCACTATTTCCCTCAGTCTCCGAAAGCATCACTAATGAAACCTTTCCCAACGTTGACTAGTTAATCTCTGGATAATCAAAGCGTAGAATAAGATAATACGCTATTTCGTCTAACTGAAAGACGGCGTAGTTATACCAAAGTTGTACCAGTGAAAGTTATTCATCCTAAATTGTTGATTAATAAAGATATTTAATATGGCACAGTACGTATACACCATGTCCCAGGTCGGCAAAGTTGTGCCGCCTAACAGGACTATCCTCAAGGATATTTCGCTATCGTTTTTCCCCGGAGCCAAGATCGGGGTACTCGGGTTAAACGGTGCAGGTAAATCAACATTGCTTCGAATCATGGCTGGCATAGATACGGAGTATCTCGGCGAAGCTCGCCCGCAAGCGAATCTGAATGTTGGTTATCTGCCCCAGGAACCCGCACTGGATAACAGCAAAGACGTACGCGGGAATGTCGAAGACGGACTGGGAGAGATCAATGAACTGCTGAAAGAGTTCAACGCCATCAGTGACAGGTTTGCTGAACCCATGTCCGAAGACGAGATGACTCAATTACTGGATAAACAGGGAGACCTGCAATTAAAAATTGATTCGTCGGATGGCTGGAACCTTGAACGCAAGATGGACATCGCGAGCGATGCGCTTCGTTTGCCACCGTGGGATGCGGAAGTTGAACACCTATCCGGCGGCGAGAAAAGGCGCGTCGCTTTATGCCGATTGTTGATGTCAAATCCGGACATGTTGCTGCTTGATGAGCCTACAAACCACCTTGACGCAGAGAGTGTCGCCTGGCTGGAGCGTTATCTGAAAGAGTTCCCTGGCACCGTCGTTGCGATTACACACGATCGATACTTTCTTGATAATGCAGCAGGCTGGATTTTGGAACTGGATAGAGGCTATGGCATTCCCTACGAGGGCAACTACAGCGATTGGCTTAGTGCAAAGGAAAAACGGTTACAGGTAGATGCAAGCAAAGAAGTAGCCCGGCAAAAATCTATCAGAGCAGAACTGGAGTGGGTGCGCACTCAACCAAAGGCAAGGCAGGCAAAAAGCAAGGCTAGGCTTGCACGTTTCGAGGAACTGAATTCACAGGACTTCCAGGCTCGTAACGAGACACAGGAGCTCTATATACCACCTGGACCAAGGCTGGGGGACACCGTGCTTGAGGTCTCTGACATCAGCAAAAAGTTTGGCGAGACAGTGCTGATCGACCATCTAAGCTTTACCGTACCAAGAGGAGCCATCATAGGAATTGTCGGCGGCAATGGTGCGGGTAAATCAACGCTATTCAGGATGATTGCTGGAACCCAACAACCCGATTCAGGCGCGGTGAAAGTAGGAGAAACCGTTACCCTGGGATATGTCGATCAATCCCGGGATAGCCTGGAAGGCGATAAAACCGTCTGGCAGGAAATTTCCGAGGGCAATGAGATTATCAAGATAGGTAGGTATGAAACCCAGTCACGGGGTTATGTCAGCCGATTCAACTTCAAGGGCTCTGATCAGCAAAAATTTGTGAAAGACCTCTCCGGTGGTGAACGAAACCGAGTACATCTGGCGAAGCTATTGAAGACTGGCGCCAACCTGCTGCTGCTGGACGAACCAACCAATGACCTGGATGTAGAAACGCTCAGGGCGCTTGAAGGTGCAATCGAAACTTTCCCGGGCAGCATGATGATTATCTCCCACGATCGCTGGTTCCTGGACAGGCTGGCGACTCATATTCTTGCCTTCGAAGGGGATAGTCACGTGGAGTTCTTCCCTGGTAACTACAGTGAATACGAAGAAGACCGCCTGAAGCGTCTGGGAACCAAAGAGGTCGTTCCAACCCGGTTAAAATACAAGAAACTGGCTTGAGAAATAGCCTGCTATCCGGAAGTTGCTGGGCCTGTAATCCGCGGGTTATTCGGGATTAGAGCTCCTCTAGTGCGGCAAGCACATCGCCCAGCTTTCTCACAGGAATCACCTTCATGCCAGACACTTGCTGCCTGGGCTTGTTACCTTCCGGCACAATGGCGATCCTGAATCCATGTTTTGCTGCTTCACGTATTCTTTCCTGACCGTTCGGTACCGGTCTGATTTCGCCGGAGAGCCCAACCTCACCAAAACATACCAGGTCCAGAGGTAGCGCCCTGTTTCTAAATGACGAGGCCACCGCAAGGATTAATGCCAGGTCACTACTGGTTTCATCAATACGAATACCTCCGACGGCATTGACGAACACATCCTGATCGCCAACCTGTAGCCCACCATGCCGATGAAGAATGGCCAGTAACATCGATAAACGGTTGTGCTCAAAACCGACTGCTACACGCCTCGGATTCCCAAGTGCACTCGCATCGACCAGCGCCTGGGCCTCTAGCAGGAGTGGTCGCGTACCTTCCCATACGACCATGACAACGCTACCTGGTGTGGCTTCCTCAGATTTCGACAGAAAAATGGCAGATGGATTAGAGACTTCCTGCATGCCTTTATCTGTCATCGCAAACACGCCCAATTCGTTGACAGCGCCAAATCGGTTCTTGGAACTTCTGAGCGTTCTAAAGCGGGAGTCGCCATCCCCTTCGAGCATCACAAAGGTGTCAATCATATGCTCCAGAACTCGAGGGCCAGCAAGAGAACCTTCTTTTGTCACATGACCCACCAGGAACAATACTGCGCCAGTCTGTTTAGCCTGACGAATTAACAGGGCGGCGGATTCCCTGACCTGGGCAACGCCGCCCGGTGACGATTCGTTAACCGAGGTATGCATCACCTGAATTGAGTCGACCACCACAAGCTCCGGCTTCATTTCATTCCACTGCATGATAAGGCGCTCGCAGCTGGTTTCTGACATGACTTCAAGGCTTTCCATTGGCAAACCCAGTCTGCGCGCGCGCATCGCCACCTGAGACAGGCTTTCCTCACCTGTGACGTAGAGTGCCTTTCGCTGCGCGGCCAGCTGACACATGACCTGGATGAGCAGGGTGCTCTTTCCTGCACCCGGATTACCACTAATCAGGATCACCGAGCCATGAACTAATCCTCCGCCCAGGACGCGGTCCAGTTCGCCGATTCCGGTCTGAATCCGGGGAAGTTCTTCTGCTGAAACATCAATGAGTTTTCTGGGAGGTTCCAGCTGGCCGCTGAACCCACCGCGAGCTGGCGAACCAGCGTCAATAGATAACCGGGACAGCGTGTTCCATTCCTGGCAATCATTGCACTGGCCCTGCCATTTCGCATATTCGCTGCCGCAATCATTACAAACAAAAACAGTCTTTGATTTAGCCACGACTATTACCCCGGTGCTGTCGATGGACCCTTGCTGTTACGCCGCAAAGAAGGGCGTACGGAATGGTCCCGGCTTTATCGGCGATCTCTTCAACGGGTAAATCGTCTCCCCAGAGGATTGCGCGATCACCCACTTTTACCGAATGAGCCTTCTTTGAATAAGAATCGTCCAGCTGGACACATATCATGTCCATAGAAACACGTCCCACCAGGGGATATCGCACCCCATTGACAAGAACCGGTGCACCCTGGGCAATCTCCCGCGGATAACCATCTGCATAGCCAACGGCGATCACTGCAATGGTTGAGTCTTTATCTGCCGTCCAAATACCTCCATAACCCACCGATTCTCCCTGCCGGATAGTCCGAACAGCAATCACCGGTGCGCCAAACGACATCGCGGCATGCAGAGAGGGGATGGGGTCAAGATCATCAAAGGGCGATGCACCATAAAGCATGAGACCGGGTCGTACCCAGTCTCCGGGAGGATTATGAAGCGCCAGAACACCGCCAGAATTGGCAATACTAAGAACTTCACTGCCTGGAACATCCAAGCTGTTCGCCAGAGAGGTGATCCTGGCAATTTGGTGGCCTGTCGTGGTCGATCTTTTGTCGCCGGTGTCGGCAAGGTGGGTCATCAAACCCAGCAGCCCCTGGTGACCTAGTTTTTGTAACACCGAAGGCGTTTCCTCTACAGAGAACCCAAGTCGCCCCATGCCTGTATCGACCTTAACCCATACGTGACGGCGGGCACCGCGAGTGGCCAACAGTTCCAGTTGTTCCCGGTTGTGCAGCACCACCTGAAGCTCGTAGACACTGGCAAGATTAAGTTCTTCCGGATCATTCACACCTTCCAGCAGGCATATCGGCTGGCCAATACCAGATTCACGCAGTTTCACGGCTTCACTTACCCGGGCAACACCAAAGGCATCGGCACCGACCAGCGCCTGCGCTACCTTACTGGCGCCATGACCATAAGCATCCGCCTTAACAACAGCCATCACCTTGCTGGCGGGCGCTCGTTGTTTTACCTGATCAAAATTGTGACGGATGGCATCAAGGTCAATGATTGCTGTGGCTTGTCTGCTACTCATATCTACATTTAGTAATAATCGTCGTAACCAACGGCCAGGTCTTCGAACTTCGTATACTGCCCCACAAATGCCAGTTTCTTTCTGCCAATTGGACCGTTCCGCTGTTTCAGAATAATGATCTCGGCGATACCCTTCTCTGCATCCTCGTGATACACCTCGTCCCTGTATATCGCCATAATCACGTCAGCATCCTGCTCAATGGCACCGGATTCACGAAGATCAGACATGATAGGTCGTTTGTCAGGCCGCTGTTCCAGACTCCGGTTGAGCTGGGAGCCTGCAATCACCGGACAATCAAATTCCTTGGCTATACTTTTGAGCGAACGCGAGATCTCGGATATTTCACCCGCCCTGTTTTCCGATGTACCAGACACCTGCATCAACTGTATGTAGTCCAGGAGGATCATACCCAGTTTGCCATGCTCCCTCGCCACCCGGCGGGCACGTGACCTGATCTCATTGGGCGAAAGTGCAGCAGTATCATCAATAAACAGCGGCTTATCATTCAACAAGGTGACAGCCGAGGTTAACCGTGGCCAGTCATCATCACCCAGCTGACCTGTCCGTATCTTGGTCTGGTCGATACGACCAAGGGATGAGAGCATTCTGAGGACCAGCGAATCAGATGGCATTTCCATACTGAAAACAAGCACAGGACTTTCGCCAGAGATAGCGGCGCTCTCTGCGATATTCATCATAAAGGATGTCTTGCCCATCGATGGGCGGCCAGCGACGATGACCAGGTCTGCCGGTTGCAGACCGGAGGTCATCTCATCGATATCCCTGAAACCACTACTGATACCGGTTAGCGCACCTTTGGTCTGGAACAACACATCGATGCGCTCAACGGCCCTGGTCAGTAGCGGTCGAACAGATTCAGGACCACCACTGCTGGGGCGATCATCAGATATCTTGAAAACCTTGGATTCGGCTTCATCAATGAGCGTTGCGCTATTACGGCCATCAGGATTGAAGCCGCTATCCGCGATTTCGTGGGCAACAGATATCAGGCTTCGAACCGTCGACCTTTCCCGCACAATTTGTGCATAAGCGTGAATATTAGATGCTGTAGGGGTGCTACTAGCCAAGTCTGAAATGTACGCAAGGCCGCCAACGTTCTCTAGTTCGCCAATACCTTCCAGCGCTTCTGAGATTGTAATGATGTCGAGAGGATTATTTCGTTCGACCAGGTCCGCCATCACCCGATAGATGATCCGATGATCCGATCGATAAAAGTCTTCTGCTGCAAGAGTGCCTGAGATATTATCCCAGGCATTATCATCGAGCATCAGGCCACCGAGCACTGATCGCTCAGCCTCGATGGAATGAGGAGGTACTTTTAGAGGGCTAAGGTCATCCAATCGACATCTCGAGACTTAACTGCAGCGGGAGAACAAGAGTAAATAAATTACGCCTCGGCTACCACTGCCAATTTCAATACTGCGTCAACTTCAGGGTGAAGATGGATATTGATCTCGAATTCTCCAAGCTCACGAATGGGGCCTTCGGGCAACCTCACCTCACTCTTCTCCAGCTTGACGCCGGCCGCCTCACAAGCATCAGCGACATCTCGCACCGTAATCGATCCGAACAGCTTGCCTTCTTCCCCGGCCTTGGTGGTAATCGTGATTGACAGTTCGTCTACCTTCTTGGCTCGGTTTTTCGCGATGCTCAGCTTATCGCCGGCCGCTGCTTCTAGGTCTGCCCGTCGCTCTTCGAATTGCTGCAGGTTTTCAGCTGTCGCAGGTACCGCTTTTTTTTGTGGAATAAGAAAATTCCGACCGTAGCCCGACTTTACAGTGACCTTGTCACCCAATTCGCCTAGCTTCTGGACACTCTCTAGTAATATCACTTCCATGACTTAATCCTTCTGAATCGTTTCTATTCTGTTTCTAATGTCGAACCAGCTATCCATGAGCGCAAGAGACGCCAAAACCGGATATACAATCTGGAACAGCAACGTCAGGCTCCCATAGAACCCGACTACCCAATTTTTTGATAATTCCCTGTTTGCCATCAACCAATGTGCCAGCCCAATTGAGGCAAACACCAGCGGTACCGTTAACAACGGTAACCAACGACCCAACTGGTCGCCAAACATGTAACAAACGGCCATTGCCAGTACGATAGAGCCACTAACCGCTGGTGAAAGCCGCAGCTGGTGGAATTCCTTTCTGAATCCCCCCAGGTTATACAAAGTGCTCTGGCACCATCTGGCGATCATCAACATCACTACCATGGAAAACGCCTGACCCACCGCGAAAAAACCCATCAGCAACTTCCTGGCTTGCACCGGGTCAATCACGACTGAAGCATCAACCTGTGCCAAGTAGTCGATGTAAAACTGCACAAACCTGTCCAGAATCCCTGCCGCACTGAATTCAAATATCAATGCACCCGCCGCAGAAAACACCACTGATGCAATCAGTACCAGTTCCCAGGATAGAGTCTGTCGCAATAGCATCGCCATCATGAAAGTCCCAACCAACGCGATCATCGGCGAGGGATCACCTACGAAATAGAAGGCAACACCTACTGGCAACAAGGTCCACAAGAATATAAGTGAACCCGCAGCGACACCAGACCTCAAACAAACAAGAGCAACAATCACGGTACTCAGCCAGCCCAGCAAGGGCAGCGCTGCCGCCACCATACTGATGGCTGTCGCGTAGGCTCTACCACGCATTGCAAACTCTGCAATTGCTCGCATGATTTTATCGGCTGGTTACTTGTGAGCGTCCGTGTAAGGAATCAACGCTAGATACCGAGCTCTCTTTACAGCCTTCGCAAGCTGACGCTGGTACCTGGCCTTGGTCCCGGTAATCCTGGAAGGTACAATCTTTCCAGTTTCCGAAATATAGGCTTTTAGCGTTTCAATATCCTTGTAGTCGATCTCCGTTACACCTTCAGCGGTGAAGCGGCAGTATTTTCGTCTTCTGTAGAATCTAGACATATCTTTACTCCTCTACCGCGGGTGTAGTGTCTGCTGTTTCTGTATCTGCTGCTGCTTCAGCTTCGAGTTTAGCCTTAGCTTCTTCTGCATTTCTCACAGCCGCTGCTGCTGCTGCGGCCTCTGCTCTCTGCGCAGAAACATCGTCGCGGGCTTTCTTTTCCTTGCTCTCGCGCTCAATCTTCATAAGCGGTGACTCTTCTGTATCAGGATTCTTACGCTTCATGATCAGATTTCTGAGCACGGCATCATTAAATTTAAATGCAGTTTCAATTTCCTCAAGCGTCTCTAAAGCACATTCAACGTTCAGGAGAATGTAATGGGCTTTGTGAATTTTGTTGATCGGGTACGCCAGTTGACGACGACCCCAGTCCTCAGTTCGATGGATGACACCACCGCCCTGGGAGATCAGGCTTGAGTAACGTTCTATCATTCCGGGCACCTGTTCACTTTGATCAGGGTGCACCAGAAACACTATTTCATAATGTCTCATCGAGGCTCCTCTCGGGTTTATGCTTCCTGTCAGGTCGTATTCCGTACCAGCAGTGAAACAAGGAGAAATTTAAGGACGCGCATTG
>JABJED010000248.1 GCA_018665025.1 Gammaproteobacteria bacterium | reverse complement strand
GCGACAATGCAGGAAACCTCAACCTGACTATTTCGATCTCACCATCAGTTCAATCAGGGCACAGTGCCGAACTTCTGATGGACGGTACTAAAATTCGCGACGTCCACGGTAACGGCATCATTGCACTCACTAACGTTGATCGAGGAACCCATGCTTTCAATATCAGAATTATCGATAAACAAGGCAATGTCGTCACCGATGGCCCCAGCAATAAAATTTCGATCCTTAGACACCACTCCGCCCCGTAAAACCCCGAGGTAGCCTCGCGGTAATACCACGCTATACGCTCACCATCATTCATGCCCCGCAACCCTGCACCATAATCAATGCACTATTATGGTGCGCATTACCGAACCCTCTTGCTATGATACCCTCAGTTAAGCGCCTGGAGCATCGTTCTACCGTGGATTTTCGCCGAATTCCCTTTTTGGTGCACTTCTTGCTTACTTAACTAATAAACTCGTTAACTCATGCGAACAGACCCCGGTGCCTTTGGCCCCTCCAATAGCCCTATGACCACAGAACCTAATCCAAAAAGTGAAACGGCAAGCGAGATCATCCTTGGCAACTTGTCGACAGCAATCCTGGTCATTAGCGAAGGGCACAATATCCTGTTCGCTAACCAGGCAGCGGAAAACCTATTAAAAGAATCGGCAACGCAGATGGCAGGGCAGTGCCTTATCGACCTGATCATTAACGGCGAGGAACTTGCTGAAATCGTCAGCGAAGCCGCTTTGACCAACAAGACCTTCACCCGGCGAAGAATGCAGCTGCTGTTACCTGGTAAGGATAACTTCACGGCCGATGTTACCGTCACACCGGTTCTGGATCAGGGGCAGACCGTTGTAGAGCTTATTCCCATGGACCGCTATCTGCGCATTGATCGTGATGCCGCTATACAGGAGCACCACGATGTAACGCGCCAGATGGTCAGGGGACTCGCTCACGAGATCAAGAACCCTCTGGGAGGCATCAAGGGATCTGCAGAGCTGCTCGCGAGGGAGCTTCCTGATGAATCTTTGGAGGAATATACCGATATCATCATCGAAGAAACCAATCGGTTAACGTCATTGCTCGACAGGATGCTCGGACCGAACACCCTGGCACAGAAAACACCGATATCGATTCACCAGGTTCTTGAACGAACGGCAAACCTTATCGAACTGGAATCCAAGAATCTTAAAGTCATTCGTGACTATGACCCAAGCATCCCCGAGCTCCTCATTGACCCCGAGCTAATGCTGCAAGCAGTGTTGAATGTCGCCAGAAATGCCATGCAAATCCTTGAGACGACACCTCATCCGGTACTGACTTTCACCACTCGAATCGAAAGACAGTTCACCATTAATGGCCAGCGACACAAGGTGGTTGTTCGCATGGACATTAGGGACAACGGGTCCGGAATTCCTCCGGAGATACAGGAACAACTATTCTATCCAATGATCTCGCGGAGACCCGGAGGCACCGGGTTGGGATTAACTTTTGCTCAATCAATCATTGCCCAACACAACGGCATGATCGAGTTTAAAAGCGAACCCGGTGACACTACCTTTTCAATTATTATTCCCCTGGAGCAGAACAATGAGTAGCAACGGCAACATCTGGGTGGTAGATGACGAACGCTCAATCCGCTGGGTACTGGAAAAGGCCCTGACTCAAAATGGTTGGACCGTGGAATGTTTCGAATCTGCAGAACAGCTCCTTGAACAGCTACACGTATCTACACCACAAGTTGTCATCACGGACATCAGAATGCCAGGAACAGACGGGCTGGAACTCTTAAGCGCACTAAAAGACAGTCATCCAGGATTACCGGTAATAGTCATGACAGCTCATTCAGATCTCGATAGTGCCGTTACTTCGATCCAGGGCGGCGCTTTTGAGTACCTGCCAAAACCTTTCGATGTGGACGAAGCCGTTGCCGTTGTGGGTCGCGCCCTTGCGCAGACACAACAAACGATGACAGAGGAGCCCGTACCAAAAGAAGATCCGGTTGAAATCATCGGCAAAGCGCCCGCGATGCAAGAAGTATTCCGCGCCATAGGAAGACTGTCCAAATCGAATGTCAGTGTGCTGATAAATGGCCAGTCCGGAACCGGCAAAGAGCGTGTGGCCCATGCGCTTCACAAACACAGTATCAGGGCAGATAAACCTTTCATCCCTCTGAACATGGCCGCCATACCCTACGATCTCGTCGAGTCAGAGCTTTTTGGGCACGAAAAAGGAGCGTTCACCGGAGCCAACCAAAAACGAACAGGGCGATTTGAACAGGCAGAGGGAGGCACGCTTTTTCTGGATGAAATCGGCGACATGCCACCAGAAACCCAAACTCGATTATTACGCGTACTTTCAGACAGTGAATACTATCGAGTCGGTGGCATTGAGCCCCTTAAGGCAAACGTCAGAATCATCGCAGCGACACACCAGAATCTGGAAGAACTCGTTGCTGAAAACAAGTTTCGCGAAGACCTTTTCCATAGACTCAACGTCATACGAATACACCTGCCGACCCTGTCAGAACGACGAGAGGACATTCCTGCCCTTGCGGGTCACTTTCTGGTTCAGGCAGCAAGCGAAATTGACGAAGAGCCCAAACGTCTGAGCCCCGAAACGATGGAGTACCTGTGCGAGTTGCCCTGGCCAGGAAATGTACGGCAACTGGAAAACGCTTGTCGCTGGATTGCCGTGATGGCAACAACACAGGAAGTCATGATCGAAGACTTGCCGCCAGAGTTGCTTCAGGAAATACCCAACCAGACCACAGGTGGTATTGACTGGGAACGAGCCCTGCGTTCATGGACAAGCGGACGTCTATCCGCTCTGGAACCCGGCGATACTGGCATCCTCCATGATGCCCTACCCAGGTTCGAGCGAATCATGATTCAGGAAGCCCTGAAACAGACCGGCGGAAGGAAACGCGAAGCCTCCAAGCTTCTGGGATGGGGACGAAATACCCTGACGCGCAAAATATCGGACCTTGGAATGGCTGACGAGAACCCGGAGGATTGATGCTGAATATCGTTCTCTATGAGCCAGAAATCCCACCAAATACCGGCAATATCATGCGCCTGTGCGCCAATACAGGTTGCACACTACATCTTGTGAAGCCACTTGGCTTTGAGCTAAACGATAAGCAGCTTCGCCGGGCAGGTCTTGATTACCGGGAGTATGCAGACGTCAGGGAGTGGGACAACCTGGGCACACTGCTTGACGAGTTTAATCGCGACCGCGTCTTTGCAATCACCACCAAAGGATTAATCAATCACACACAGGTTGAGTTTGAGGCTGGAGATTTTCTGATGTTCGGACCGGAGACACGGGGGATACCCGACACGGTACTCGGTTTGATGGCCGGGAATAGAAAACTTCGGATACCCATGCTGCATAACTCCCGCAGCCTCAATCTGTCTAACGCCGTAAGCATTGTCGTCTATGAAGCCTGGCGCCAGCTTGGTTTTCAAAGCGGTCGTTAGACGAACCCTTACTGAATCGGCGCGGTTTTCGCTTCAGCGCTCGCCGTGGCCTGCGCATAAATAGCATCAAAATTAACGGGTGCAAGCATCAGCGGAGGGAAACTACCTTTGGTGACAATTGAATCTATCGCTTCGCGGGCATAAGGAAATAGTACGCTCGGGCAAAAACTACCGAGCGTTTGGCCCAGCGCTTGTTCGGTCATCCCCTTGATCAGGAAGATGCCCGACTGCTGGAGCTCAATCAGGTAAATAACCTCTTCTGCCTCATTTTTGGCGGTTACTGTCAATCCCAGGGTAACCTCGAAGTTATCTTCACCAATACTGACATTACTGGTGTTCAACTCAAGCGCAACACTTGGCTTCCACTGCTTCAGGAATGCCTCTGGCGACTTAGGAGATTCGAAAGACACGTCCTTCACATAAATTCGTTGAAGCACAAAGGTTGATTCCTGTGTCTGCTCGCTCATTGATTTTCTCCCATCACCATTGCATTTAACTGATTACCGACTTCAAGACGAAATAACTCATCACAACCACCAATGTGTTGATCACCAATCCAGATCTGGGGAACAGTGTGTTGACCAGATTTTTGCATCATTTCCGACCTCAACCCCTGATCAGCGTCAACCGGGATGTCCTGATAATCCCACCCTTTACTTTGCAGCAAGCTCCTCGCCCTGATGCAGTAAGGGCAAAATCTGGTTGTATACATCACGATTGGTTGAGATGTAGCAGCAGGGACTGCGGGTTTATCACTGCGCCCCGATATTCTGTCTTTAATCCCTTTGATTTCTTTCATAAACATCGTTACTTGACCATCGGCAGGCTACTCGCGGTCCACTCAGCCATACCACCTGATAACCGGCGAACGTTTTCAAACCCCAGAGCCTTGAGTTTTCGGCCCGTCGCACTCGCGTGCTGCCCCATCTTGCACACCAGAACGACTGGCTTGTCTTTATAGGATTCCAGCTCACCGATTCTCGCGTCAATGCTCGAAACCGGCATGCTCACAGCGCCGGCAATATGCCCAGAGCTATATTCTTTGGTGTCGCGAATATCCACCAGCACAGCACCCTCGCGGTTAACCAGATTAACCAGGTTGGTCGGCGTTATCGCCGCACCACCCAGCTTACCTTCGTTAATAACGAAAGCCACAAGAAGAAATACGAACGCACTCACCAAAATATAGTGATTACTTATAAATTCAAAAATCTGCTCAACCAAGGACTGTCTCAGCAACAAAATTAAGTCGCGGAGTATACACAAATGGTAATTATTTAACTGCTACTATTCAACCAATATGCCGTAACCGGTAACATCCTGAACTGTTTCCTATCGCAGCCTGTCATGATGAGTAATTCACCTACCGCACTAATCATCCTGGATGGATGGGGCCACCGAACCGACCCGAAAGACAATGCAATCGCCCTGGCAGCAACACCAGTCTGGGACGAGCTAGTATCCACGCGGCCAAACTGCCTGATCTCCGGCTCAGGCCTGGATGTCGGTCTTCCCCCTGGACAGATGGGTAACTCCGAGGTCGGTCATATGAATCTGGGAGCTGGACGCGTCATTCATCAGGATTTCACCCGAATCAGCAAATCGATAGACGATGGTGAATTCTTTGATAATACAGCGTTTTCCCAGGTAATGGCCGGAACAGCCCAATCAGGGAAAGCACTTCATTTGCTGGGACTTTTATCCCCGGGGGGTGTTCATTCCCATGAAGAACATATCAAGGCAGCCGTTGATATGGCCAGGTCCAGGGGCATCTCGCGCG
>JABJED010000247.1 GCA_018665025.1 Gammaproteobacteria bacterium | reverse complement strand
TCTACCGACTCTACCGACTCTACCGGGTCCACGGCATTGACGATTTTTGCTGCTTCTACCTGTGTTATCGAGGTGACCGTCGACGGATTCGTGACAAAATTCGGCAATGAAAGCATGGCGGTTCTCAGGACATCTCCTTGATTAAGTACAACTGCCTGCTGAATGACGTTCTGAAGCTCTCGTACATTTCCTGGCCATGCATACTTAAGGATTTGTTCTTTCGCATTCGGACTAAATCCCACGAAATGCTTACCCTCTTTTAGAACGAAAGATTCCAATAAATGTTCAGCAATAGCCAGAATGTCATTACCGCGATCTCTCAATGGCGGCATGACCAAGGGAACCACATATAACCTATAGTACAAATCTTCCCTAAACCTTCCTGCCTTGACCTCATCGAATGGCACCCTGTTAGTGGCACAAACATAACGGACATCGACTCTCTCGACGACGCTACTGCCTACTTTCTGAAACTCGCCGGTTTGGACAAACCGAAGCATCTTTTTTTGCAGATCCAGATCCATCTCACAGATCTCGTCAAGAAAAAGTGTTCCTCCGTCAGCAGCTGAGGCCATACCTTGTCTGGTAGAGGTCGCACCAGTAAATGCGCCTTTTACGTGTCCAAAGAGTTCGCTTTCCATGAGCTCACGCGGGATAGCACCGCAGTTGAGTGCGACAAATGGCTGATCTTTCCGTTTACTTTTTTGGTGGATACCGGTCGCCGCCAACTCTTTACCTGTCCCACTTTCCCCGCAAACGAAAGCGGTAGCGTCGCTCGCAGCTACCGCATCAATAGTCCTATAAACAGACTGCATGGGCAGCGAACCACCAATAAAGTCGCAATATTTTTCACGTCTTAACTCCGCTAATTGATCTACCGTACTTTTAAGCCGTCGCTGATCCAATGCATTATTCAGCGTGACATGCAGCCGATCCGCATTAAAGGGTTTAGACAGGTAATCGAACGCACCAATTCGTATTGCTTCAACTGCCATCTCAGAGGACCCGAAGGCAGTCATTACAAGGATTTCCGGTACACTCTCGGAATCTGGCGGGTTCTTCAGAAGATCGAGCCCGTGACCATCTGGTAATTCTACATCTAGCAATACAATATCTGGATTGAAGCGGGGCCATTCATCACGGGCTCTGGCGAGTGAATCAACGATACACAACTCGAATTCTCTTTCCGAAAGGTAAGAAGCGTAAATAGCCGCGAGTGTCTGGCTATCTTCCACCATCAGTAGACGATGTTTGTTTTCCATAGAATCCAACTCTAATAAGGCTGTTGTGTAGTACTTAGCAGCGCAATGTTCATACGAAAGAATATTCACAACAACGAATAAGTATATTTAACTCTTATATATCAATTTGTTAGAGTTTTCTCGTCGGCGTAACCAAGGCCCTTTTCGAGATTGACGAAAGGACCCTTCTTGACGTGTTTTGCAAGAAAACGTCATGAGGTGACCACGGGTTAACCACACTATCCGAGTTATTTTATCAAGCAGGTCGCCCAGGGTTAAGCCGATTCGACGCCAGTAAAATCGCGAAAAGGTGACTTTCCCCCGTGAATTACCCATATTGTTAATAACGCAATCGATCGCTTTACCAAAGATGAAGACAATCAAGCGTCAAAATAAGGCATTTACGCTGATATTGATAGACGAAAACCAAGAATTCGATCCTAAAATAACGCTAGAATAAACATATTCAAGATATCAAGGTAACATCCGGAGGTGACTATGCTTAGAAAGATAATCGTAGCGGTGATGATGGCAATGCCCATCGGGGTTCTGGCAATTGAAACCGTCAGCTCTGAAGCACCAAGCAAGCAGTTTCTCGGCCAGGAACTGGTCACAGGCTTGATCAAAACCAGGATCGCAGAGGATCAAAGTCTCGCCTTTAACGTCGTCAGGCAGGGCCTCGCAGACTTCCCGGATGAGGTTGTCGCCATCGTTATTTCAGCAATGCAGACTGGCGCATCAACAATCGATATCGCCAGCCAATGCGATACTGATATTCCAGCAAGAATTATCCCGAGTCTAGTATACGCGGCAATTTCCCAGGGCGCGGACCCTGATCTCATGATTGCCAGATGCCTGTGTGCGGTACCTATTGATCAAGCACACGTGGTGTTTATGGCGGCTATGCAAAATATAGACGCCACGCAAGCAGAAGGTCTTTTAGCCACCGCTATGCAGGCATTTGAGGATTGCGATAGCGCTGATTGCGCGCGGCCCTCCGCAGAAGCTCATGTTGACCTGTCAACTACACAGGCTGACTCGCCCTTAACTGCAAGCGAACAGAGTTTTAATCAGGAACGGATCTTAGCGTTGATCAAAACAAAGATCGCAAAGGACCAGAGTCTGGCCTTTGAGGTCGTCAGGCAGGGGCTTGCTGACTTCCCGGATCAAGTTACCCCCATCGTTATTTCAGCAATGCAGGCTGGTGCATCAACAATCGACATCGCCAGCCAATGCGATACTGATATTCCAACAAGAATTATCCCGGATTTGGTCTCCGCGGCAATTTCCCAAGATGCGGACCCTGAACTCATCGTTGCTAGATGCCAGATCGACATCGCCAGCCAATGCGATACTGATATTCCAGCAACAGTTATCTCGAACTCGATAACCGGGGCAATTCCTATCTCGAACTCGATAACCGAGGCAATTCCTCAAGACGTGGACCCTGAACCCAGGATTGCTGGCTGCCAGTGCGCATCAGCCTTTGATCAAACGCTTAACATGCTTGTGGAAGCCATGAAGAACGCGGAGTCTATCCAACTAAAAGCTCTTCTGCTGGACATCACTATCAATATGATTCCGAGCAACGGTACAGCTGGATCAACAACAGTGTTCGACGGTTACCTGAGTACCCTGCTTCTGGCGGGTATGCAGGGCGATAGTTCACCTCAAATAGACCGTTTATTAGATGTCGCTATCCAAACTTTTGAGGGTAACGGTATTGACGGATCAGCAATACTGGTCAACACCCTGGTTGAAGGTGACTTCCTGAGTGTCTCGAATACGACCGAAGATTGCACTGCCGAGTGCACGCGACCGCTCGCACAAAGCCTTGTCATCCAGAAGACTCAACCGCCCAGTTCATCCGTGACTGTGCAGCCTGACCCCACTGATCTCAGCGCAGACGAATCTTCGGCTAGCGGTAGCTAGGGTCATGATAAAGGTTATCGACCAGTTTCAAATGAACTGGCTGGTACGCGCTACTATCAGGCTTGGATACCTGCGAATCTCGAGCTCACCGGTCTTTTCCAGCACAACGTATTCAGGCTTATAGATGGCCAAAGATTCAATCGGGAGTAATGCCAGGAGCGAGACAATTAGTCGAACCCGAATACTCATAGTCCAGAGACCTCCGGCACCCGCATGACTCCGCGCGCAATTCCTTCGGAATGCAGCGCTGAGCCATAAGCCGTAACGATGACTTTGAGGACAAGAAAAGTGGTAAAGCTGATTATGCTACTCATAAAGCTCGCTCCCTTCCCGGAGAGGTAATAGCATTTGAATGATTGACAGGTATAAATCGCCACGCTGGGCAAGGTGGATCACACTTGGCTTTTCCCGTTGACTAAAGCCCTGGTGTCAAGAGAGAGGCGAAACCTATCTTTTCGGTGGATTGATATGCTCAGGTAGATCGGCGCGGTTTCGTCTTCCGATCGGAATCTGATCCTGTCAAACGCTGAGATCCTTCACCTGTTCCAGTATCGTTGTGATCGTGTCGAGTCTCTCAGACGATTCGCGGTAGCTGGCATGAATACCCCGGCGATAGCTTGGTGCGCCCTTCACCGCATGAAGGAAGTCATTCGATGCTATTTGGCTTGAAGGCAGATACGCCGCACCAGATGACCGCGACAGGATCTCAAGCGCAATACTGGCCATGTTAACCTGCAGACCAACGACCACACTTTCACCAAACCGCTTCGCGTGGAAGTTGGCAAACGCCGTTCCCCAGTCCACGTAGACGTAATTTTGAGTGATCGCTTCATTCAGCTTCTCGCCCTCTACGGAAGCAGCCAGTCCCAGCTTCAACTCACCGATTTTCACAGATGTTAGATCCGTACTGGTTGGTGGATCGTAAAGAATAATCAGGTCCAGGGTTCCGTTCATAACCTTCCCGACTAATTCTTCCGAGGAATGACCCTCCGCCTGAATCGCTATCTCGGGTGTCGTTTCTCTGATTTCCGCCAATCTTTCCTGTAACGACAGCAACCAGATTCCTGGTGTTGATCCGAGTGCAAGTCGTGCATCGACCTCCGGTCGCAGCTGAACTTCGTGCACAGTTCTCGCCCACGCGGCGATCATTGTCTCAGCATGGGGCAGCAATCTCTCGCCTTCAAGGGACAGTCTCAGGTTTCCACGCTGCCGGATAAAAAGATGGACACCAAGCTGGCTCTCAAGCTGTTTTACCCTGGCCGAAACGGCAGCGGAGGTCACAAACAGGTTCTCAGCAGCACGGGCGAAATGACGCGTGCGGTTGACCTCAACAAATGTTTTCAACAGATCGATATCCATGACCGGATACTCCCAGGTGGGCAGGCGATGTTACATTTTTTTTACCTCGCATCAAATTTATTTTGATTTACGTCAGCGCGCCCATCCATACAATGCGCGCGATTAAACCAATTCACAGGACAAGCGCTATCGTGGCCAAGAGCATCAAACTGCTGCTGGTTTCAATCGGCATACTACTGACCGGGCATGGGTTGCAACTGACACTGCTGCCGGTCCATGCGCGCGCGATTGGCTGGACCGATACGGAAATCGGGCTGACCGCCGCTGCCTATTTTTTCGGATTCGTTCTGGGGTGCCTGAGTGTACCAAAACTTCTGTCCCGTGCAGGTCACATCCGTGTTTTCCTTACAGTTGCTGGTCTCACTGCGGCCAGCCTCCTAATGCTTGAAGCAATCCAACTGTTGCCCGTGTGGATACTACTTAGACTTGCCAACGGCTGGTGCCTGGCAGCCATCTACACGACCGCTGAAAGCTGGCTCAATGAGCATGCTCTCGATCATCAGCGCGCCCGATTAATAGCGGTCTACGTAATGGTGACCTTAATCGCCATCGCCGGAGGCCAGGTTCTCTATGGTCTGCTACCTGTCGACATGCTTTTCACCGGCGCCGCTGTGATGATGATTCTGGCGCTCGTTCCTGTCGGCCTGTTCTGTGGAGACCAGCCCATGGCGCTGAAACAGAAGAAACTTCGAACAGCGTCCATCTATGCTCTACCACCCATTGCCCGGGCTGGGTCGTTTCTGTCGGGGGTGGTCACCGGCAGTCTATGGACGATGGCACCACTCATCGCTGGAAAAAATAACCTGGAGGCCTCTTCTGTCAGTTCCGTGATGATGGCGATCGTTATTGGAGGAGGTGTTTTTCAACTGCCGCTCGGCTACCTTGCAGATCTCATCGGCAGAGTAAGGGTCATCACTGCCGCTTCATTAGCCTGCACGTTAGTCGCCGTTACGGGAATACTGGTGGTTCCTCAGAACACAGGACATCTGGCTATCATCATGTTTCTTTTCGGCGGGACAAGTCTCAGTCTGTACGCGCTTTGTGCGGCTGAGGCAAATGCAAAGAGTCATCTGTCACGCGTTGAAATCGCTACGCTGTTCCTGCTGCTGAACGGCGCTGGCTCCATCATCGGCCCGGTGATGACCGGGATTGTTTCCAACTGGACAGACGCTGCTCTTTACGTAGTCGCCGCCCTCGCCATGTCTATGCTATTGGTATATACAGCATTCGAAAGCGCAAGTACCTTCATCGAAAAATTAAAGTCTCGGGTTACGTCGCCGATCAGGGCTCAATGGGATAGCGCTCCAGCGTCTGAGGCCCGAGCGCCGTAGCGAGCGGTTGAAGTTCAGCTGCGTAATTACGCCATTGTTCAAGTGCGGTTTTAAAAATGGGCTGGCGTACCTGTTCCGAGCTTGGCGTTCTCACATCCCTCACGGTTTCATAGTAATTGAGGCAGCTTTCCTCGAACGGTAACCCGCAGAACTCAAGTATTCGACGAACCTGCGATTCCAGATCATCAACGACATCCTCGTGCTGAACTCTTAAAACGAACCCCGGCAGTACACTGTCCCAATGATCCATCAGCTCAAGATAGTCGCCGTAATACCGGCCGATATCTTCCAACGAGTAGCTGAATTCCTGTCCTTCAGCAAAAAGCTGTTTGAAAACGCTAAAGCCACAGGACAAGGGATGGCGTCTGGCATCAATGATCCTGGCGTTCGGGAGCATCAGTCGTATTAAACCGATGTGGCGAAAATTATTCGGCATCTTGTCAATAAAATAGGGCGCACCAAGTCGATGGATTCTGGTTTCCTCGATGAAAGTCCTGCCAAATTCTGCTAGCTCATTTTTGTCCAGTTTTTCAAGAATCTGGGGGTAGTCGCTGCCAAACTCCTGACGGCCACGTCGCCGCAGCGACTGAGACAGGGACAGAATATTCGGCAACTCCTGCGTACCATCCACCAGGCTATGTGAAGACAGGATCTGTTCCAGCAGTGTGGATCCTGCACGTGGCAGGCCTACAATGAAGATCGGATCAGCCGCCTGATGACCGGTACCGTCCATGTTTCGAAAAAAATCAGCATCACATACCGAAATCTGCGCCTGGATATCCCGGGTGGTCACTTCTGCGTTGTAACGGCTCTGGGTTTTTTTAAGCGCGTTGCCACGCGCATACTGACTGAATGAGCGCTCATAGTCTCCCTGGTCCTCATAGGCTTTACCCAGGGCAAAGGACAGGTAGACGCGATCCATATGCGTCAGTTGCGGGTTAGCCTGCTGGGCGCGCATCGCTGCAAGTTCCGCGTCTGAATACCGGTAGGTCTTGAGGTTGGCCAGCGCATAGTAGGCTTCACCATGCTCTGGATGGGCAAGCAATGCCTGTCGATAGCTATCGACGGAAACATCAAAGTCGCCGCGGGTTTTCAGCGCATGTCCCTTGGAGGTCAGGGTTCTTGGATCATTGGGCAGCGTTGTAAGCACCTTGTCAAACATAACCAGGGCGGTATCCAGGTCGCCTGCCTGAACCGCACTCACCGCATGTAGTGATTGAAATTGCGCAGAATCCGGCTCGCTATCGAGCAGGTGTTTCGACTGCTCCAGCGCTTTGTCGTAAAACTGTCGCCTGGTTAGCGCCTGTACGTAATCCATTCGAACCTGCTCATTGTCCGGCGCGAACAGGACAGCGCTTTCGAGCAGAAATTCGGCATCGGACAATACTCCCAGTTTGAGACCGATAGCGGCAAGCAGGCGCATCGCCTCGATATGATGCGGCACCTTCTTCAGGAAATCCCTGCAGATGTCTTCTGCTCGAAGCAACTTGCCTTCAGCAATCATGTCCGCCGCCACGACCAGCGGCTGAGGTGTTTTCTTTATTCTTTCGATATTGCTTTGGGCATAAACTGCCTGCCGCGTTCTTTCCAGTTGAGTTGCAATCTTTTGCATTGACTTCCAACTGCCTTCAAGCGCGGAGTTTAGCTGGCAGGCACGCGTATAGGCACGCAATGCTTCCTCGAGTTGACCCAGGTCTCGGTGTGTGTGACCCGTTTCCTGCCAGGCGCGACCACTGTCCGGTGCGAGTTCGACCAGTCGGCTCAGTATCGTCAGGGATTCCTGAAAGTGGCGTGTGTATCGATTGCAGAGCGCTGACATGTAGAGCGCATCTTCACTGTTTGGGTAGGTTTCACGAAGTTCGGCGAGATCTGCCAGCGCACCGTCGAACTCACGGGCGACGATTCTTTGCTGGATCGCACTTAACGACGTTGACAAGGACCCTGATAACGGTTCTGTATCCACTATTTTATTTACCGAAAAACACGCCCCTTAACGGGGCATGTTTACTGGTCCTGTTTTTCGGCTAGTGTATCAAAAATTGTACGATGCACGTACTCCGGCGGTCAGAGGGCGCGCGTAAACGGTTCGTTCAACGTCGGCACCAAACCAGGTACTCATCGCCGCTTTCTCGTCAGTCAGGTTGTCAACGAACAAGGTAGCTGACCAGGTATCAGACTCGACACCTACGGTTAGTCCAGCCAGCATCCAGCTGTCAATCTTGATCCGGTTAATCCGGATCACGTCACTCCATGAATCATCGGAAAACGATATGTGTGGCATGACATGTGCCGTTAGACCAGACTTAAGTTGCCATTCGTAACGAACTGCAAGATTGCCCTGGTAACCCGGTGCGTACGCCAGTTCATCACCTTTAACGATATCGTCGGTAGGTGTGATCTTTTTCGTAATCTCAGAATCCAGGAAGGAGTATCCGCCGGACACAGTCAAACCATCAATGCTGTTCGGTGCCCAGATAATTTCGCCCTCAATGCCTTTGACTTCGGCATCGGCCGCGTTATCCGAGAAGAACAGGTTAACGATGCTGGTGTCAAAGATCGTCGTTTGCATGTCCTTGATTTCCATGAGGAACACATTACCGTTTAACCGTAACTGACCATCGAGCAAATCGACTTTCCAGCCAATTTCGACGTTGGTCAACTCGTCTGAAGTCAGGTCATAGGGAACCGTGAAAGTCCCCTGGGGATTAGGCGTACCTCCGGGCCTGTTGAGCAGACCAGTACGGAATCCCTCTGAAACCGTAATGTAGTACAACTGATTGTCGTCCGGCGTCCAGGAGAGGTTGATCTTGCCGATTACGCCATCGTCTGCAGCAACCTCAGGGGCACGGACACCGCCGATGACTCTCGAGTCGGTATCCGGCGTAAGGTCTGCCTCCGTGAATGTTTGCTGCGGTGAGGCGCAGCTAAAAATATTGGTGAACGATCCGTCGCCGTCATACAAATCACTGATGTTTGTGCCAAATGCGTTGGCGTCGTTGTTACCAAAAAACCCCAGAGAGTTACAAAAGGAACTGTTAGCACTTCCTTCCATATCGACTTCATAGTCGTAATATCGGGCACCGAGCGTTACCGCGAACTGCTCACTGATGTCAATCGTGACCTCACCAAATATTCCGTAATTTTCATCGGTTCGATGAATGTCATTTCGAAACGCAGTATTTTTAGGATAGGCCCCTTCCTCGGACTTCCATGCGGTGGGTTGTGAGTAATTATCGGCAAATCCGGCAACCCCGGCAAAAAGTACATCCTGGTTTAGATAGCGAAAATCGACCCGCTCCTCGAGATCCATATCACTGTAGAACGCGCCGAAAGTAGCACGCCATCGATTGGTCGCATCCGTTGAAAACCGGATCTCGTGTGTCTGGATCTGCAACTCGGCATGCACAGGAACATGGGCATTGGGTGCGTAACAGGTTGAACCAGCCAGGTCATCGCCATCGTAGAAGCCGGAATAGACCACATAGTCACACTTGTAGTAAGGCATGTACTGGCCAACGAACAGGTATGACGTATAGTCAATGACCTGGTCCATCTCACGGTCGGTAAACGCCCCTGTGTAAACCACATCCAGGTTCGCGATCCGGCCGGTGAGCGTCCATGCAATATTGTCGAACGAGTCGTCGTTAGATTCATTAACGTAACGCTGGGCTTCATAGTCACCCAGATTCGGATCGGCAAAAAAGGCTCCGTCGGTTTCCAGTTCCTGATGCATGTATGACACCAGCAGGTTCCAGTCATCATTAATATCATAGAGTCCGCTGATGCGGGCACCGGCATAAGTGGCGTCATTGAAATCGTCTTCGACGAAGTCACTATTGTCAGCTTGCCTGAAGTCGACCTGACTCAGGTCCTTGCCAGCACCGAAGCCGGCACGAAACCCGTTTACGGGTACACCGTTGGCACGGACGGTTCCCTCCGGGCGAAACCGTGCACTTTGGCTCATATCAAGCGTACCGTGTACGTTATCAATGTAACCACCCTTGTCATCGACAAACACGACCCCTCGTACTGTCAGCTGGTCAGAGATCGGCACATTCATCATGGCTTCAACTTTCTGGCTAGGCTCACCATCTTTGGTAAATGAACTTTCCAGTTTGAAACTGCCGTAGGTATCAGACGGGTCCGGTTTGTTTGTAATAATTCTCACCGTGCCAGCCTGAGAGCTGGCACCAAAGAGAGTCCCCTGGGGACCGGCAAGCACCTCAATGCGATTGACGTCCGCGGCGTAGACATCCAGATTTCGACCAGGTTGGCCTAGAGGCTGCTCATCCAGATAGAAAGCGACGTTGGGCGACAGCCCCGCTACGCCGGCCACCGAAAGCGTTGGTGTTGTTGAGGCCACACCGCGTATATAGACCGTGCGGTTGCCAGGGCCATTGCCGCCCGCGGTCACACCAGGCAACTGAAGAAGGTAATCCTCAAAGTTAGTGACACCCAATTCGTCCAGTTTGCGCTCGTCCATCGCTTGTACAGCAACAGAGATGTCCTGCATGTTCTCTGCACGCTTGGTTGCGGTAACGACGATTTCTTCAATTTCAGCGAACGCTGGAGCTACCGCGATGCCATTGGCCAGAATTGCTGTTGCGACAGCCGAGCTGAGCTTTGTTCTGTGAATCATATTTCCCCCATAGATCTCGTTGGATTACCCCACGTACATGTGCATTTTTGCGTCACACGATACGGAACGGTTTAAATAAGAACGGTCCTGTTTTTTAGTTATAAAGATCCTGTTCGTTGTTTTTCTCGATTTTGTATCAATACCATAAAGAATAGCGATTACAGGACAAAATCTCTAGGCCTAAACGACAAAAACACGCGCAAAAACGTCATGGCGATTTTACGCGTGTCCAGCCGAAACATAAACATTTCCCGATATCGACGCCGCCATGGGGCGCAGGACCATGGCTCT
>JABJED010000246.1 GCA_018665025.1 Gammaproteobacteria bacterium | reverse complement strand
CAGCGGGTACTCCATGACTTTTGCTATTCCTGAAGCCGACGCCAGCCTTGAGATTTGTTGGGATAACATTGGCGTGCCGCATATTTTCGCTAATTCTATTCCAGATGCCTTTAGAGGCATGGGCTATGCCTGCGCGAGCGAACGCCTATGGCAACTGCACTTGAGTAACCTGTACGCCACTGGCACGGCAGCCAGCGTCATGGGTGAGAAACATATACCTCAGGATCTGATGCACAAGGCGTTTAATGTTACCGCGAGAGAAGTGCCAGATTCCCCGGGTGACTATATTGTTGACGCCTACCTTCAGGGCGTTAACGCCTACGTTGATTCGCTTGATGAGGTGCCACCAGAATTCCTGAAGGCCGGCACGGAGCCCAGACACTACACACGCCATGATGTTGCCTCACGTTATCGATTCACAGGCTGGTTTCAACATAAGACCTGGCTAGAGAAAATTTACCTTGGAAAGCTTATGGCAGAACATGGCGTGGACTATTTTCGCCATCATGTGCTCAGGTTTTCTAACGAAGATGCTCTGTGCGTCGAGGCCCTTCGAGACGAATTGCTTGGTATCGACATGAACGTCGCAAAATTACTTTTTCCTCATGAGACGAGGCTGAGCGGCAGCAATAATTGGGCAATCAATGGTGAGTTATCTGCGTCCGGGTTTCCGATATTAGCAACCGATCCACATCAACCCCATAGTATTCCGAACACGTTCTTCTATTCGCATTTGAGTACGCCGAATTGGGATGCCTTTGGCGCCAGTTTCCCCGGCGTGCCTTACTTTATGATGGGACACAATCGAGACGTGTCCTGGGGGCTAACCACAGGCTTCGTCGATACTTATGATGTCTTTGTCGAGAGTGAAGCGCCTGGCAAGACTCAAAGTTACACCGTCGATGTCGCTAACCAACCTTCACGCAGCTTCACGGTGAGTGAATCCACCCACGGCCCTATTCTTGAGTCACTGACAGACGCGCTGGGCTTCACGGATCTGCGGGGAGCAGGAAGTATCACCGCGCTTGATTGGGCCATGAGAGATCAACCCACTTCCGCGGGTGTTCTGGCGCTGATGCCATTAGCCAGGAATTCACAGCAACTGGGCGATGCATTGTTTGAGAACGATATCTGCCCGCTGGTCAACAACATTATCTGCGTCGATAGACACAATGATATGCACCGCTATATAGCCACGACGCTGCGACACCGATCAGGCAGTGGTGCAAACCATGCGGAACAAGGTGTGACAGGCGTTGTGCCTTTGCCCGGCAACAATCCCGACTACGATTTTCGATTAAGTACCGCGGCTGAATTGCTCGTTGAATCGAACCCGTTAAAGAAGTACACCTTAACTGCCAACAACGACACTATGGGTGATTCGGGTCGCTATCCGATTCATAATTTTCCTACCCACGATGCCAGAGCAAAACGGATTGATGAATTACTGCAAAAGCGGGGATCCAATTTCACGACAGCATACTTCGCAGATATGCAGTTGGACTTGCTGGATGTTAGAGCCAGAGAGCTGGTACCGAACATATTGCAGTCGCTAAAATCCCAACCCCAACATGAAAGATTAGAAACGGCGATCAAACTCCTGGCTGATTGGGACTATGTGGCGACCACAGACTCAAAGGCTGCTTGCATTTTCTACCCCCTGTTGGAAAAACGTTTGCACATTCAATTTATGGAAACCGTTCTAGGTAAGAGCCCTTTGATCACCACAATGTCGAGTATTGCACCTGCACTCAATCGCTTCGATATCAGCCATTTCATGGCAGAGGGATCACCCTGGCGTGCCCACAGAGACACGCTTGATAAGATCATCGCCGACAATGTGATAGCTATCGTTGAGTATCTGACAACCAACTACGCTGATGATTGGTCGTGGGGCAAGATACACCAAATTCGCTTCGGCCATTCACTACGTAAGCACAAACCATGGCAGGCTATACATGTCGGTCCTGATCCTATTGGCGGCAGCGCTACCACGCTGCGCATGGCACAACATAATCCTCCGGTTAAAGGCAGTATTGAACAGGAGGTTTATCATGGCCCCGCATTTCGTTGGATTGTCGACATGGCGGACCCACTTCGGTTTAAGTTTGTTATTGCCGGTGGGAACGGCGGGCGGCCTGATAGCGAGCATGTTTCAGATCACTATACGGCCTGGCTAAAAGGCGATTACTTCGACATGTCGCTGGTAAGGGAAGAAATGAACATCGTCCGGCAGGATAAAGCTT
>JABJED010000245.1 GCA_018665025.1 Gammaproteobacteria bacterium | reverse complement strand
GGGTGCTGAAGTCATTGTCCACCTGGTGGGAATTATAAAGGAATCTGCCACCAACACTTTTGAAATGGCACACCAAAAAACTTCGACAGCGTTGGTCGAAGCTAACCTCGATGCCAGTCATATCGTGACGTTGGGAATCCTTGGCAGTGAGCCTTCGTCAGCCAATCGCTGCTTTGTATCAAGAGCAGCTTCCGATGCTATTCTGCAGGCCGGTCCTATTCCAGCCACTGTCATTAGGGTCCCTATGGTGCTTGGCCCCGGAGACTATGCATCCAGGGCTCTAGCAAAAAATGGAGCGTCGGGCGCGGCATTTTGTTTTAGAAGTAGCAGTCTTGAGCAACCCATTTATAGTATGGATGTTGTCGATGCCATTCTGTCTGCTGTGTCTCTGAACCCCGCGGACCGAATTATCGAACTTGCTGGTCCGGAATCGTTAATGCGAAAGGCATTGATTAAACGAGCGGGTAGGTTTTTAGGTAACAAACCAACAGTCGTATCTTTACCGATAGCACTTGGCTACCTGCTAGCCTGGGTTCTCGAAAAAACCAGTGCTAACCCGCCAGTCACCGCAGCCATGCTGGGCGTGCTTGATCATGACGATGCCATTGACACGAGGGCTGCCACTAACCTGCTTGGGTTAACGCTCACGCCTCTGGATGAAATGTTGCGGCGTGTTTTAAGGGACTGATGAGATGATGCGTTCGAGGACAGGGGGCAGCACGTCGTCTGAATAGCCACGGATGATAGTCTGGATCAGTTCGTCTCCACGGGTTAGGCCGGGATTGATTGATGCGATTGGTTTGCGCTGCTGCGCCGCATAACGGCAGAATCGGTAACCGGAAAATACCTTCAGCGAAGTACCGACGATAAGCATGCCATCGCTGTTGTCGATGCCGTCATAGACGCGCTGGACAATGGATTTGCTGACGTTGTCTCCAAAGAACACCACATTGGGTTTTAATATCCCGCCGCAATTTTCGCAGGGTGGAACAGCAACACTAACAACTGAATCTTCTGCGACGTCAGCATCGCCATCGGGTGCGATGTCACCTTGTTGGGAAAAAGATGGGTTCAGCAACCGCAGTTTTGTTTGCAGGGCATGCCTCGGGGTCACCCTCAGACAACTCATGCAGATGACTTCATCGAGACGGCCATGAAGATCAATAACGTTTCGTGATCCTGCGTATTGATGTAGTCGATCCACGTTTTGTGTCACGACCAGCTTCACTATTTTTTGGCGTTCCAGTTCGGCGATGGCATGGTGGCTGGATGATGGGGCAGCCGAAGCAACTGCGGTCCAGCCGCTGTAGCTTCGAAGCCAGTACCGTTGTCGTGCTGATTTCTTCGATATAAAATCCTGATGTTGTATCGGGTTACTACGTGTCCAGTTTCCGGCTTTGTCACGATAAGTCGGGATGCCGCTAGCAGCGCTGATACCAGCACCTGATAAAACGACCAAGTTACGCTTGCCTTCGAAGAATCCCTGCAGGTGTTGCAGGCCATTACGGTCAGGCTGCTTTGAAGTTTCGGGCATTTTTCATCATAAACAGTACAGATTGCATAAGGCTGATGTCCTCTGACGGACGTCTTCTGGTGGCAATGATATCAGCGAGCGTGTATGCCGCCAATGTTCTAAGGGGCGTTATGCTCAACCCTATTTAGCTGAATATGACATAATCAAGGTATCTCAGGAGAACATAAGATCACAGACCTCGCCTTTGAAGAAAAAGCCCAGATTGACGCGACAACGCCTGGGCTCAGTCACCTCTGGGTATTGACACAATTAGATCGTACGGGACTCTCACACTGGCTGCTTGGGTTCGGAGCATTTCTGATACTGACAATCATCGCGGTGATCATGTTGATTGTAGTGAGTTATCCAGATCCCGACATGTACCGAAACTCGATCGCTTTTACTGCTATCAGCAGTTTTTTTCTCATTTTTTATCTGGCAATGGGGCGCGGTTGGCACCGAGATCTGTTGGGTTTCCTATCGTTCGATCGAAGTCTTGGGAAAGTCATATCCGTGATTGAACCGGACAATCGTATGATTGTCGTCGAAATGTTAGTGGCGGCAATTTGTGTTTATGTCCATTTACAGTTGAATGATATGGTCAATATTTGGCACTCGAAGCTACTGTTTGGCGGCATTGTGTTTTTTTACTATGTTCAATGGATACTCATTATTTTCTCGATTGATGTCATCCTCCGGCAACTGGTTTGCCTGGTGCGGATAGTAGACCGAATTAGAATCGACCTGCTCAACACAGAGTTCTACTCGACCCTGGCTAATGCGATGGTCCGTCATGTGGGTCTTTACATTTTTGGGCTCTGTATTGTTTCGCTTAGTAACATTGCCTACACAGAAGGAGAACTCGGCGCAGGCGAAATGATGCTGATGATGATGCCCTGGTACCTGCCGTCACTCGTTATTATCAGCCTTTACGTTATTCCGTTTAATCGCTTCAAGGATCGAATGCGCTCCGAGAAGGCGCAGGAGCTGAATTCTGTTAACGCCGCGCTTTCTGGCAACACCAAGGCGTTGGAAAGCTCTCTGTTAAAAGGTGAACATCATCCCTCAAAAATTGATCTTCTCATGTATCGTGATCGAATTACGGCGGTCAAGGAATGGCCGTTTACGGATCGTATCAGAGCGTTGGTTCTGTTTGGTATCTTGCCACCAATGACCTGGGTCATCGCTGCGTTGATTGAAATTCTGATTGAGGGTGCGATATAGTTTTTGCCGCGAACCCGGTCAAGGGTTATCTGGCAAATAGCCCTGATAACTTAAGTTCAGGGTCCAGGGGCTCGGGTTGTTACAGTTTCAATTAAAATGCGCTATCGTCTCAACACAAAAATATTGCTTAGAGAGGCATCAAGTTCATGGAATGTCCGAAGTGTTTTGGTGAGATGGGTACCGCTCTGAACGGGGAGATGAAGGTAGAACAATGCCAAAACTGCCATGGTCTGTATTTCGACCAACTCACTCAAGAATTGTTGCCAGGGTTATTTGGCAAAGAGGCAATAGACTCAGGCAGTGATGAGGTTGGGTCGACCTACGATGAACTGGTTTATGTGGACTGCCCGAAGTGTGACAAGATCATGGATCAGCGCAAGTTGGAGGACCCGCTAAGCATTCGGTTTGAATGTTGCCCGACCTGCAATGCCACCTTTCTGGATGCTGGCGAATTAAGACAGTATCTTTCTGCCGAATACCTGGAGGCCTTTAAGTCTCTTCTTCCAGGGAAATAGTCAGAATTTATTGAGAAATAGGGGCCAGTGGCCCCTATTTTTCTTCTGTCAGAGAGCCCTTGCGATCAAGTTGCTAAGTTTGTCACAGTTAGAGACTCGTTCAGCGGTCGTCGTTCCAAGAAAGCCTACATTGAGCGACGTAACGCCATGCTCTTTCAAGGCTTGCAGACGATCAACGACAAATGCCTCAGGACCAACCAGTGAAGTTGCTTCCAGGTAAGAGTCGGGAATGGCAGCTTCCGCTGCTGATTTTTGACCGGAAAGATAGAGGTTCTGAATCGCTTCTGCTTCTTCTTCATAGCCGTATTTTCGGAACACCTGGTTGTAGAAATTTTTCTCTTTCGCGCCCATACCGCCAACATACAATGCTATTCCAGATCGTGACATGTCGCGGTAGGACTCAAGGCCGTCTCCGATTGCGACTGCTCCACCTGCGTAGATGTCGAGAGGCGGTCGCCCTGGGTCGCGCTTGGCATTACCTTTCTTTAGTGCCTCCCCCCAGACAGCATTTGCACCTTCCGCCATGTAGAAAGCGGGTAGCCAGGCATCGGCAAGCTCCGCTGTCATCTCAACACTTTTCTCTCCGAGGGTGGCAAGCGCGATTGGAATCTCTTCCCGATAAGGGTGGTTAATGATCTTAAGTGGTTTTCCAAGCCCTGTGCCCTCTTCAGGCGGTAGCGGGATTTGGTACTTCTTCCCTTGATACTGCAGTTTATCGTCCCTTAGCCAGACGTTGCGGCAGATCTCGATGGTTTCTCGAAGTCTTGTCATCGGCGCGTCGTAGGGCACCCCATGAAAACCTTCAATGACTTGAGGCCCTGAAGCCCCTAATCCAAGCATGCATCGACCCTCGGAAAGCGCGTCGATGCCGGCTGCAGTCATCGCCATCAGGGCTGGCGTTCTGCTGTAAACATTGAGGATTCCTGAAGCGATCGTCACTTTCTCGGTTTTAGCAGCGATATAGCCCATAGCGGAGACGCCGTCGAAGGAATATGCCTCTGGTACCCAGACAACATCCAACCCGGCCTTTTCCATTTCCACAATTTCTTTTGTCGCGCCGACGTAGCCCTGCGCGTAACTCATCAAGGTAGAGATTTTCATTGTTAAACCCATAATATTCGAGCGTCAAATTCTACGGTGACTGGTACGGGAAAAGCAATGATACGCATCGAACCCTGACTTTGGCTTGAGTTATAGTCTACGGCTCTCACTAGCAGAGCTGGATCTTGGGTAGGCAGCCGTCGAACTCGAGTGCCTACAACAGGTCAGCAATCTGCTGAAATGCTCGGCGCCCTTCATCTGCCGCCGGACCGTAGTGTTGAAGTCCGGCCAATTCAGAATGCGCAAAAGATATGCGGCCGACATTTTTTCTCAGCACATCGCCTGGCCCTTGCCCGCTTGCGCCTCCATAAAACCCCGGATAGGGCACAGAGTAGCCGTGGCCCCAGCGGTTCAATATCAGACCGGCGACATCCTTCTCCGGATCAAAGCCTGAGGATCGGAAAAGTCGAAGCATCTGCTTGAGTATCTTTGATTCATATTGTTTGTACGACAGTGACAACAGCTCTGCACGTCCCATCGCAACTTGAGCTTTCGGGTCAATCCCCGGCCGGTGAAACGGTGTGTAAAACGACAATACGACTGGCTGGTCAGGGTGAAGAGACGGTTTGTATTGGCCGATCTGCATAGGATTTCGTATGTTGCAGGTAAAACCGAATCCATCGTCATCTCGATCCCAGATCGCGGCTGTGCACCCCAGCTTATGCAGAAAGCGCCAATTCGTAAGTGCTACGTTTGCGACTAAGAATGGAGCGTGCACAAAGGCGGAACACGCAGCGGAATGAGACTCCGGAAGATCGCGGACGATATGCTTCGTAACCCAGCTCCCTGTCGCCATGACGACTGATTTGGCCCTGAGTCCGTAGTATTTGCCGTCGCGAGTATAGATCAGATCCACGGCTTGTGAATCACCGGGCGGACCATCATGCGCGACAGATAACACGGTAGAACTTGTGCGCATCCTGATCGGTTGCCCTGGTCGGTCAAATGCAGCGGGATTGATTGGATTTGTAACGATTTCTTCGAAGGAACTTTCACCGACAATTGCATCCGGGATGAGGCGCTTCAGAAAATGTCGGACAAATCCAGAATTGCCACCAGGAAAAGAAACGCGCCTCGAATTTAATAGCGATGAATCGAAGAGCCCAGGCATGGGAAGCTGGGAGGCGGCGTAGGCGGAAACCGCGTCACTACCCAGCCCACAGGCTGACGCCAGAAAGAGATCGGCATACCGCGCACCTTCCTCTCCGGAATTCGATGCAGTTTTCAAGAAATCTTCATAAGACATTGTGTCTAGCTCGCGTCGAGCTTCCTCGGAAGACTGGAAGTCCCTCAGACGACCGGCGGAAAACCAGCGCTGAAGGTTTGCCTTAGCACCCTGGCTCAGTGGTGTATCGGCAAGTTGACTGCTAAAGGGGTCAATGGCCCAGGAATCTTTCTGACGGTCATCATTCGCGAAGAAATACCCGGTACTTGTCTTGTTCTGCAATCCAGCAACCAGGTAGCCATAATTATCATTACAAAAGCGCAATGGTTTTTGCTCATCCGGCCAATCACGAAAAGAAAATTCTCTGGGTATTCCAAGTTTTGCGTAGTAATACGGGTCGCCAGAATCTCCGGACGGCGGTGGTATGAAAAATCCGTTTGCCCCTTGCGGCGCAATTAACCGGTTGCCATTGACGTTGAACTCGTTTTCTTTTGCTTCCCCGCCAATCATTGGGTGGTTGTCCAGCAGAATGCAGGATTGATCGGTGCCGCGTTTATCGGAGAATTCGAGTGCGGCCCCCAATCCAGCCATTCCGCCGCCGACAATCGCCAGGTCGCACTCTTCGGCATACTCGACGTCAACGTCTAGCGGCATACCTCGATCCCGCAATAGGTGCGCAGTGTTAACCACTTCTGGCGTATTGCCATGACTGCTTCGGTACGTTCCGACGCCGCCATAGCCATACCAATCGTTACCGACGAGTTGCAGTCCTGCGGATCCTGCGATTTGCCCGAAAGCATGGCGCGGTTGTGGCATCGCCGCGTAACCGACACCCACTGTAACGCCGTTCAGTAAGTCCCGGCGAGTGATGTTGCGACCGAATAGCGTTTTACTCATTGGCTATTCTGCCACCAGGGTATCGGCAGGCTTTTCTTGTCTGGCCACTGTTGGGCAAGTGTCTCAGCGTTATATAGGGTGCCGTTTACCATCACTCGGCTAATGCTGTTGGTGTTGGTAATGTCCTCCAGGGGATTGCCGTCCATCACTACAAGATCGGACAACTTGCCAGCTTCGATGCTGCCTATTTCGTTATCCAGACCAATGGCTTTGGCGCTTTCGAGTGTCGCCACCCGCAAAACATCCAGGTTGCTCATGCCGCCGGCGGAGAGCGCCCACATTTCCCAATGAACTTGCAAACCTTGCATTTCACCGTGCCCGCCCAGTGCTACGTTGCCGCCAGCGTCCAGAATTTTTTTCGCCCCATTGGCTACTTGCGGAAAGATATGTTGCTCGGGCTTGACCTGGTTGGATTGTGCGACACGCTGGCTTATCAGGTTGGGCGGCATGAAACGATGCAGTTTTTCGTCCTTTAAACCAATCTCGTTGTTCAAAAAGTGATCAGCAGCAAAGGGGCCGCCAAAACTGACTAACAGAGTGGGTGTGTAGCTGATGCCCGACTGGGCATAGAGTTGAACAATATCTTCGTACAGAGGCACTATCGGCACAGAATGCTCGTTGCCACTGAAGCCATCCAGCGCAAAGGTGATATCCATTTTGGCGTCAGCACCGCCTTCCGTTGTGACGATAAGGCCAAGCTCCCGGCATGCCCGGACAACCCATTGGCGGACCTGGCGGTTGCCGGGCAGGTAAGACTTGATCAGGTGGGTGCGGTATTTCTTCTTGTAGCGCTCCAGTACGGCGTATACCTGTTCATACGACTGGAAGTTATTAAAGAAGAAGACGCCTCGGCCGGTGGAAAAAATCCTGGGGCCGGTCATCTCACCGGTATCCACAGCATCGCTGTAGACGAAAATATCGTCGGTCGTTGACTGGGGGTCGCGGACAGTCGTTACACCATACGCCAGGTTGGCGTAAGCATTGTGATCCTCAAGGTCCAGCACCGAAACCTTTGTTCTCCAGTGGGCGTGGATATCGATAACGCCGGGCATGATGGTTTTGCCCCGCATGTCGATGATGGTGGCTGTGCTGGGAATGGCTATGGTGCCGCGTTCGCCAACTGCCTGTATGCGATTCCCATTTATCACGATAACGCCGTCGTTAATGACCTTGTTGCCATCCATGGTGATGATGCGGGCGCCGCTCAGGACCAAAACACCTTCCGGGGTTCGACGGGGCAGTTGCACCAATGCTTCAATTTCGCTGACTGCATCTGCATCGATGGACTTGCGGTAAAGCGTACTTCCTGCCGACCAGGATAGCGTATGCGAATCCGCCCAGGAAAAGTGATCGGCTCCGAGGGTGGTGATCCTGGTGTAGGCGCTCTTTCTGTTTGTATTTACCGGCGCATAAACATTGATCAAAGGTTGCTCATCGGGTACCGCGGACATATCGATCAGATACAACTGATTGGCAACGGCTGCCAGAGCGCTGTCACCGTTGGGGCTCAATAAAATATCGCTGGCCATGGCGGGGAAACCGGTTGCACTTGCTGAGCCCATTACACGAAGGAGGGTTATCTGGTCGCTGCCATCCAACTTCCATGAGCTCAAGCCCAGGGCAGGGGAGAAGGCATAAAATCGTTGTGGATCATCAGTGAAATGAACTCTGGCAGCGCCTGCTGCTGATGCAACAGTTTCTGAATTGCCGCCATTGCTGGCGAGCCTGACAATCTGCTCGGCCTGGGCCAGTGGGCCACGTGCGTTTTCCAACCGCACATCTTTCGGTGCGCGGATCGCCATAATCGACTGGCCGTCGGGGGACCAAACCGGGTCGCGGTAGTAGGCGTTATCAGCGTTAAGCTTTTTTGCAGGCCGGCTGCCATCGGCGGGAACTTTCCAGATAGCGCCCCCCTCAGCTGCACTCCAGCTGACGTAGGCCAGCCAGTTCCCATCCGGTGACCAGGCTGGGTGAAATTCTCCGAAGTCCTTCTTCGTGGTCAGTTTGACGGACGTCTGGTCGGCAATCGCTATTTTGTAGAGGCGGCCAAAGGCGGAGAATACGTATTGCGTGCCGTCGGGAGAGATAACAGCCCCCTTGGCGAGCCTTGCTGTTACAGGGCCCTGGTTGACTTTGGCCGTGGAGGTGACTCTGGGCTCAACTTCCATTTGCACATTGGCGTTGAACGGAATATTGGTGACCTGACCGTCGCTAAAGTTCACGCGACGTATCTTGCCGTCGTAGGCAATTACCAATGAATCATTGGCTGGGGCGAAGGCAAAACCCGGCAGCAGGTCTCGCGATGCCCAGGATTCCAATGCGTTGAAACCGATATCCTCCACCAGCCAGCGTTCGTCGCCTGACTCCATATTTCGCAGTCGCAGTCCGGTCGTATTGGCGTTCACAGCCCCATAGGCCAACCATTTATTATCACTCGATAGTTGAGGTTTGAACGCGGGGGCGCTGTGAGAGCTGACCTGATCGGTGCGACCACTTTTCAGGTTGACCTTCATGATTTCTGCGCGGGGACCCGTTGTGTCGCCATGCTGTCGCGGGGCTGCGGCAGTAAAAAAGAGCTCATCGCTTCTTGCTAATGGTTGTGGTCCGTAGGCGCCCGGTGGAAAGGTCGAAACCAACATGGATCCACGGCCCATATTAGGCGTGCTGATTTCTTTCGGCTCGCCGCCGTCGGTCGGGTAAGCCCAGAGTGCAACATTGCCGGTCATACTGCGGCGGCTGGCTAATTGGGAAACGTAGATGGTTTGCCCGTCACTGGACCACGCCGGGGAAATAAATTCGCCGTCGCCGCGCGTGCTGAGTTGTTTGACTTCGCTGCCATCGGCGTTGGCCAGCCACAGGTTGTCTTCACCACTGCGATCACTGACAAATACCAGCTGTTCGCCATCCGGCGAAAAGCGAGGCTGCGAGGCGAAGCCGCGGCCGCTGATGATCGGTTTGGCGTCGCCACCTTTGATGGGCAATTCATAGAGGTCGCCCAAAAGTTCAAACACGAGGAGCTCGCCATTCGGGGCAACGTCCAGCGATATCCAGCTACCTTCATCCGTCCCAAAGACAATGGTGTTGGCGGACGTCGATGGTGGCTGAGTGCAACCTGATGCGCTCAAGAATAGTGTCAGGCACAGCGCGAGCGATTTCACCATCATTCGCTGCTGCCGTAGATTTTTTCAACTGTGTCTAGTACCCGATTAACATTGCCTTTAAATCGGTAGTTGCATAGGGATACCATGATTTCATTGGTTTCCTGGATTCGGAAGGGGGTAGCGACGAAGCCGACAAATCCGCCTGGATGGCCGAAGAGTGTTTTACCGCCGAACTCCAGATACATATTTCCGAAGGCGTATTCAATGGGCCACGTGCGGTATTTGGCCGGTACTTCGGTATAGGAGGCAGGTGTTGTCAGTATGCCGAGAAGTTCATCTCCGCCAGGCAGCCGATTGTCAGCGAAGTTGTTGTACCAGATCACGAGATCTTCAATCGTTGAGAACACGCCGCCGTCGCCGACCACCGCGAAGTTGGTATTGTGTTTTTGCCAATGCCCTTCGATTTTTGAGTATCCATCAGCGCGGTTTTTAACTAGCTCCCGATGGTTGTCGTGAAAATGCGTGTTGTCCATGCCAAGGGGACCAAAAATATTCTGCTGAGCAAATTCCCGCATGCTCAGGCCACTGACTGCTTCCACGGCTAGCGCCAACAGCAAGTAGGCTGAATTACTGTAGCTGTACCGGCTTCCAGGTTCGAACTCGAGGCGTTTCATTCGAAAGATGTATTCCAGGGCTTTTTCGCTGGGATAAAAATTGCCGTCTTCATCACCGTAAACTGCCGATACAATCGGAAAGTAATCCTGGATGCCACTGCTGTGGTTGATCATCTGACGGATAGTGACAGTCGTGCCGTAGTCGGGTAAATCCGGCAGGATGGTATGAATGTCCGCGTCCAGGTCCAGTTCGCCCTGCAGAGACAACATCGCGACGCTTGCTGCAACAAATTGTTTACTGGTAGAGCCGGTACGGAAAACAGTGTTTGAGTCGATAGCAATATCGTGCTCCAGGTTGGCCATGCCAAACTGGCGCCGATAGATCAGTCTGCCATCGCGAGCCCAGCCAACTGAGCAGCCGGGACTATCATTGCGATCAAGATCGATGTAGTGCTTCTCAACCGTTTGAGAAATGAGCGATGAGCCGGCTGGGGTAGCATCAGCAATACTTGTCAACACTGCCAGTATTGGAGCCAATAGCAGCGTGAACATGGTTTTTGACATTATCGCCGGTCCTTAATATTTATTTTAAAATTTCAAGCAATTCTATTTCAGTGACCAATGTCTCGTTCGGTCCAATGGGGCCAGATCCGTCCTCTCCATATCCCAGATGGGGTGGGGCATAAAACACCCACTTTGCACCTTCTCTCATGAGCAGCAATGTTTCTTTCATCGCCGGCCGGAGTTTGCCCACAGGAAAGTCACCGGGTTTACCGCGCTTAAAGGAACTGTCAAATTCGTCGCCATTGAGCAAGGTGCCACGATAGTGAACCCTGGCAATGTCAGAGGCCCTAGGCTTTTCGCCGGCTCCAGATCGCAGAATTCGGTAAAGCAGACCGCTGTCTGTGGATATTACTCCGGGTTCTAGTGCTTTTCTTGCTAAGAACGCTTTTCCCTCAGCCAGATTTTTTTCCGACAGCGCCTGCCAGCGCGCCTCGAAATTAGTTATGATTTCCTGCTTTAAGGTGAATGTGCGCATGTATTCAGCTGATGATAATTCGGGTTTTATGCCGGCCTGCTCATCGCGAATAGCCCGGGCCACCATTTCCGGATCCAGCGTAAATCCCTGCTTTGAGCGTTTCTCGTACATATCAAGCCCCAGCAAGTAACTCAGTTTCTGAATGTCAGTTGCGTTATCGAGATCAACCGACGCCCGGGTGGCCCGTGGATCAGCGATGCTGGCTTGTGACAGTAGTAAGCCGCAGAAACAGGCCAGTCTGAATAACATGAGGTAGCCTCAGGGATCGATTTGGTTAATATGTTATCCTTCTGTGGGGGGCGAATCAATCCGGTTGGTGGTGGTCAAACGGTTTACGCCGGTGGCGTGCAGGCGCTAACAATAACGCAATCTACGTCGCCGGTATTGCGCATTTTGTGGTCCAGATGAGACGGAAACAGATAACCTTCGTTGGGTTTAAGTATTCGTGTGCGGCCATTGACTGTGATTTCAACCTCTCCCTCAATAACGAAGCCGCCTTCTTCACCCGATCGACAACGGTAGGGAGTGCTTGCAGTTTCTGACCCGGGAGGGTAGCGTTCCAGCAGTATTTGCAGGGGTAAACCGTTGAGGTTTTGGCCTATTTGCAGGAGTGAAACACCCCCTGAGCCGACTTCAAGCAAGTTCTCTTTAGAGTAAAAAAACTCGATTTCTCCCTCTTGAGGTTCTGAAAAAAAGTCAGACAGTGTCATCGGAATGCTGTCCAGTATTTGGCGCATTGTGCCGATTGATGGGCTGATCTTATTCCGCTCAATAAACGATACGGTGCCGTGAGTCAGGCCAGCCTTTTCGGCAAGTTCCCTTTGGGAGAGGCCGTATCGCTTGCGCAGTCCCTTGAGCTTTTCGCCGACGTCTTGCGTAGTTTGATCGTTCATACATCTTCAGTTTGTTGTGAATATCTGGTTAATATACTAACCTATGTGTCTGGTTAATATATTAACCAGCCTGTGCCATCGAAGTCTGGCCTCTAAACAGTGCAATATCAACAAAGAGTAGGTAAAACTAAATGAAGAAAACAGCCTTGTTAAAAACACTGCTAAAGATTGTTGCCACTGCTGCGGTGCTCGTGAGTTCCCATAGCTATGCAGCAGATTCAGGTGTGATTGAAGAGATAGTTGTCACTGCCCAAAAACGTGAACAAAGCTTACTGGACATCCCTTTTGCCATATCGACATTTAGTGAGGATGAAATCAAAGCCAGAGGCGCGGCTGATATCAAGGATATGCAATATGCCATTCCTGGCCTGTCCATCACTAACAACTTACCTGGGCAAGATCGTGTCCAAATAAGGGGCGCGTCTTCAGATGTTGGTATCGGGTCGCCGACGGTCGGGCGGTATCTGGACGAAGTTAGTGTCAGCAGTGACGCAACTCAAAGAGCTCTGGATGTTCCTTTGCTGGATATCCAGAGGATCGAGGTATTGCGTGGTCCTCAAGGCACTTTATACGGCGCTGGTTCGATTGGCGGTACCATCAGATTCATCTCTAACTCGCCAGATCTAAGCGAAGTTAGTGGTAGGCTTGGTGTTGGTTTCAATAGTGTAGATGATGGCGGCGAAGGTTACGAGGTTAACGGCGTCTTCAATCTACCAATCCTAGAGGACAAACTGGCTTTGCGCGTTGCCGCATTAACTGAGGATATAGGCGGCTGGATTGATAACACGGCGACTGGCAAATCCGATATCAATGAAGCGGAACGTAATTTTCTGCGAGCCAAACTATTGTTCCAGCCTAATGAAAACTTCAATGCTTCATTAATGTGGATGCATTACGAGTTCGACCAGGACAACAACAATCATGAGCTTAGCAAAAGTGGTTTTGATCTCCTGAATGTTGATAACCGGGGCGCAACGAGTGAGCGTGCCGTAAGCACACCATTTGAAACGCCTGTTTCGGATGAGTGGGATATGGTAAACCTGATACTGAATTACGAAACGAACGCTATGACCATTGTTAGTTCGACGGGCTACATTGACCGCAGCATCGATTTTAAGGCGGAAACAGTTAACGCCTTTTTTCCCCCTGGATTATATGGCTCTTTCGAAATTGAAGATCGAGAATCTGAAGTATTCACGCAAGAAATTCGACTGAACTCAAATTGGGATAAATCATTCAATTATACGGTTGGCGCTTATTATCGAAAAACTGATACGTCAGAGACGCAAACCTTGAGCTTCCCTGCTGTTTTCCCATTTCCGCCAACGGTAACCACGGGAACTTCACCCGTTGATTCTGAGTCCTACGCATTTTTTGGTGAGCTTAGCTACGATGTTTCTGACCGTGTAACAGCGTCTTTTGGCTTGCGTTATTATGATGAAGATCAGGAGCCTTCTATTTTTCTGCTAGGCGGGCCAGCGCCGCTGGACATCAGCCCCGAGGATCAATCATTTGATGCGGTGACGGCGAGGGTGAATGTGCTTTGGCGGGTCTCCGAAACCGCCTCTATGTATGCCACCGTTTCTGAAGGATTTCGCAGCGGTGGTATTAATGGTTTTGGCTCATCAATTCCTAGCTTTGAGCCTGAAGAAGCCATTATCTATGAGATTGGTGGGCGAGGTGAGTTCTTTGATGGACGTGTTTATGTCGACGGTGCAATCTACTATACAGACTACGACGATGTGCAGGTGGCGATAGTCGAAGCAGGACGAGCCAGAACTACCAATGTTGATTCGGCGTCGGGCACAGGGGCAGATCTGGCTGTTCGTGTAAATCTGACGGATGCGCTTACCTTCAACATGACAGCCGGTTACGTTGGTCGGGAGTACGACAAAGTGGATGTCACTGCCCCAGCGAATGTCGCTAAAGGTGATGATTCTCAATACACACCCCAGCATACTGCCTCAGCCTCGCTGGCATACGACTTTAACTGGACTGGCAGTTTGGCAGGAACGGCTAGACTCGATGCGTCCTATGCTGATGGGTTTTCCGTTTATCTGCGTACCTTCCCGCTGCAGCCCGTTATCGAAACAGATTCATTGACTTACTTGAGCTTCCGAGTTGGTGCCAGTACTGATAACTGGCAAGTTGTGTTGAGTGCAGACAATTTGCTGGATGAAGATGATCAGGTGTTCCCGGGTGGTGCATTCGCGCTGGATACCTATCCACGTCCGCGCACTGTGTCTGTCAAAATGGATTACTACTTTTAAGCGGGCGGCAGCCAAGGCAGATATATACTGATAGAGAAAGTGAATTTGTTTAGGTTAGTCATTCTAGTGGTCAGCTTTCAGAGCTTACTGATCACTGGATGCATAAACTTTGCAAACGCGGAATCAGGGCTAACGACGGAGATTTCATCAGAGTATCCGGCGGCGCAGTTGTTGGATTTGAGCCAGCGCTATCTAACGCTTGCCGAGGCTAATGATGATTTCCTGAGAAATGGCTCTGGTAGTTCAGAGCGGAAGCTGCCTGACAGAAGCCTCAATGGGATCAAGCGGGTCGCTGCACAGGCTGATGTGCTCCTGCAGCAGTTGAATGTAATAGCGATCGGGCAGTTATCTCATGAAGACACCCTAACCGCGGCGCTGTTGCGCCGCGACCTTGAGATACTGATCGAAGCGCCAGAACACCACTGGCTCTTTTTTGATGTCACCCCCTATAACAGTGGTTACGTCATGAGCGCCGAACTGTTGCCAGCGTTGAGTAAGATTGATCTGGCAGCACCGGATGGCGTCGAGCACTACCTGTTGCTGTTTACCGATAGTGGCCGTTTTCTCAATGAACTGGCCAGCAAACTACAGGAGCAGCGAAGGCGAGGGATAATGTTGCCAAAGGCTGCCATCCCGGGTGTTCGAAAAACCTATTCCAGGTTGCGCGACAATCTCGCAGATTCAGCCCAGTTTGATCCATCAAGACTGGCGGGGATGAATCCTGATCAGATCGGTCGCCTGCAGCGAGATGCTTCCGCCGCGCTACATGAGATGCTTTATCCTGCTCTCGATCGCTTGCTGGAGACGTTGGCTGACGACTACCTTATACAAGCGCCCGAGGCAGCGGGGCTCTATCAATACCCGGGAGGAGAAGCGTACTATAAGTACCTAATTCAGCGGGAAACTTCATTGGATCTGACGCCGGATGAGATTCACCAGATAGGTTTGCAGGCCATGGCTGGTATCCAGCAGAAGATGCGGGCCATCCGCCAGAAGCTGGGCTTTACCGGTACGGCGGCGGAGTTTCACCAGCAGTTGCGCACTGATAAAACTCTTTACGCCAGCAGCCCTGAAGAGGTTGAGCAGCGTTATCGAGCTTATGTTGATCGAATTGAACCGCGCATCCCGAATTATTTTTCACAGCAACCGAAAACACCCTATGGCGTCAAACGGGCAAGTCCAATGGCAGAAGTGGGCATGACTGCAGGTTACTACCGCGGCGGTGCGCCAGGAGAAACTGGGTATTATTATTACAATGGTTCGAACCTGGACGACCGCCCGATGATAGAGGCAGGGTTTTTGATCTATCACGAACTGATTCCAGGTCACCATTTTCACATCTCTCTGGTGAAGGAAAACCAGCACCTTTCAGCTTACCGGCGCAGCGTTAGAGTGAATGCCTTTGCGGAGGGATGGGCTAATTACGCCTCCCAGCTGGCTTTGGAAATGGGCATGTTGGATGCCCCCTATGATCACTATGGCTTTCTATTGTCGGATGCATTTATCAGCACACGACTGGTGGTGGACACAGGCCTGAACCATATGGGCTGGAGCCTCGAGAGGGCATCAGAGTACATGTTGGAAAACACCTTTTACAGTGAAAGCCAGGTAGCGACGGAGGTGCTGCGCTACTCCACCGATATTCAGGCCCAGGCGCTGAGTTACAAGCTCGGTTATAACAAAATTCTGGAACTTAGACAGACTGCTAAAACAGCGCTGGTTGAGCGCTTTGATTTGCGCGAATTTCATGCTGCCATGCTTTCCAGTGGCACATTGTCGATGCCAGTATTGGAACAGCATATCCACAGATACATCGCTGAGGCCTCAGAAGCTACTCAGGCTTCGGAAGTTCCCAGATGACGCCAGTTAACCGCTCTTTTCTTTTTACGATGTGTTTGATTCTGATGCCGGTTATGGGGTTGTCTGGTTGTCAGGAAAGTTATCAAGACGTCCTTCAGCCTTCTTCGGCGCCCGGTTTGCTGATCAAAAATGCCACGATTGTTGACGGCACTGGAGCGGCCGCTTTTCAGGGTGACATTCGGGTAGTGGGCGAGCGTATCGCTAACATTAGTGATGACCTGGAAGCGGCTGAGGGTGAACAATTAATCGATGCCACTGGGCTGGTCGTAGCCCCTGGCTTTATTGATATGCACGCCCATGTGTCCAATATCCATGAATACCCGCAGGCCGAAAACTTTCTGCGACAGGGTGTAACCACCATCGCCAACTCCCTTCACAGCAGTGACCAGCCTTGGCCCCTAGATGAATATACTGCCAATCTGAAAATGGCGCCCAATATTGCCTATTTTGCGGGCTTTAATTGGACTCGGCAAAGGGTGATGGGATTGGATAATCGCCCGCCTACCAATGCTGAACTGCAGCAAATGAAAGCGCTGGTCAGCGAGTCAATGCAGCACGGGGCATTTGGGCTTTCATCCGGCATGGAGTATGTGCCAGCCGTCTATGCTTCGAACGAAGAGGTGACTGAGCTGGCGAAGGTCGCGGCAGATTGGGGCGGAATCTACATCACCCATATGCGTGACGAGGGCCCAAACCTGCTGCAGTCCATTCGTGATAATGCCGAAATTGGCGATCAGGCCAACTTACCTGTACATATCAACCACATCAAAACCACCGGCGTCAGCAATCATGGCAAGAGCATTGATGCCCTGGCATTAGTAGATAGCGTTCGAGCGTCTGGCGTGGACATGACTCTTGATATATATCCTTATGCTGCCTTTATGACCTACTCGGATCTGTTGTTTCCCGCCTGGAGTCTGTCTGGAGGACCGGAAGAGTTCAGAGCCCGGATCAACGATCCGGTGCTGCGAAACAAAATCGCTGAGGAAATGAAAGCGATATTCCCTCAGCAGGCGGGAAAGGATTTCGACAGTATTCAGTTCGAAGGGCTGCCGCGCATCCAGGGTTATGGAGGACTTACACTAGGCGATTACTTAAACGATCATGATATTCCGGCAACTATGGATGCCGCTGTCGAAGCCCTGATCGATCTGCAGGCCCAAGGTCGCTTTGCAGCCATCTACCACAGTATGGACGAGCTAGATATCGAGCGATTCCTACAGTATCCCTACACGATGATCAATTCGGACGGAGATCTTGCGGTCGCTCGAGAAAAGCACTACCACCCGAGAACCTACGGCTCCTTTCCCCGCGTGTTATCAACCTATGTGCGTGCTCGCGGCGTGCTGAGCCTGTCGCAGGCGATTCACAAAATGACAGGGCAATCCGCCGAGCGGTTGGGGTTGTCAGAGCGAGGCACCATCCGAATTGGCAACTTTGCCGACCTGGTGATATTTGATGACCGAAGCATCACTGACAACGCCACCTTCCTCGAGCCGCACCAGTACAGTACTGGGGTTAAACATCTGATGATTAACGGCGAGTTAGTTCTAGACAATGAAAAGTTAACGAATGTACTGCCAGGGCAGGTGCTAAGACATGAGCCCCAGATCGAATCAGCACTCGAATTGCGGGAAAACGCTCGTGCCGAAGCGTTGTTTGAAAGCATCTACCATGCCCGCCTGGCGCGCAGCCCCATCAACGAGGGTTTTGAAGGTATTCGTGACCAGCAGGATAAGTGGGATAACTTCAGTGACGCTTACCAACTTGAGAGCAATGAATTGGATAAGGCGCACCGCAAAAACCTGCAAAAGCTAATCCCTGCTTTGCTGAGTGATGCCAATCAGCTCAATCTTCGTCTTTATGAACAGGAGCTGGATAGCGCCCTTGAGGAGTTCAAGTGGCGTTATCATCGTTACCCAATCAGCCATATGACCGGTATTCATACCGGCGTGGTGACAGTGTTGATTCGTCTTCATCGAATTGAGGGCGTCGAAGATGCAAGAGACTATATCAGTCGATTGCAGGGAGTAAGGGAGCTGTTTGACCAATTGATCTGCGGCCTCCAGACGCGCGCAGAAATGGGCATCATTGCTCCCACATTTGTCTACCAGCAGGCTGTTGAAAGCTTGCAGCAAATCATTGTCGGGCGACCGTTTGAGAATGCTGGTTCGGCAGATAATCCCCTGATGGCGGATTTCAGCCGCAAGCTGGAAAAGCTGGACATCAGGAAGGAGCAGAAAAAACAACTGCAGTCCGAGGCAGAGCAGGCGTTGCTGGAGTCAGTTGGACCAGCCTATCAAAAACTCATCGCTGTTTTGAATGACCTGCAACGCCAGAGCGAGGTAGAAGGTGGCGCCTGGACGCTGCCACAAGGGCAGGCGTTTTACCGTCATGCTCTGCACCAGACGACCACCACCAAAATGGATGCGGACTCGATTCACCGCCTGGGGCTGAGTGAAGTTGAGCGCATCCACGGGGAAATGAAAGTCCTTATTAAACAAGCTGGCTACCAGGGCGACCTGCCTGAATTCTTTGCCCATATACAGGCCGAGCCGACGCTCTTTTACCCGCAAACAGAGGAAGGCAAGCGGGCTTATATCGAAGAGGCCATGCGGGTGATTAGTGAAATAAAGGTGCGCCTGCCGGAGGTTTTCAATGTAGTGCCCATAGCTGAAATCATGGTCAAGCCGGTGGAACCGTTCAGGGAAAAAGCCAGTGTCGGCATTGCGTTTTACCAACCCGGCGCCGCGGATGGGTCGCGCCCGGGCGTCTTCTATGCCAATACCTATGACATGTCGGCAATGCCGAAATATAGCTTACCGACGTTTGCCTATCATGAAGGAATTCCTGGTCACCATATGCAGGTGTCAATCGCGCAGGAGTTGGACAACGTTCCTCAGTTTCGCCGTGCAGCCAGCTACGTTTCCTATGCAGAGGGATGGGGGTTGTATGCCGAACTGCTGCCGAAAGAGATGGGTTTGTATGTCGACTTCTATACCGACTTTGGTCGCTTGTCGGCTGAATTATTGCGTGCCTGTCGCCTGGTCGTTGACACCGGACTTCACGACAAGCGTTGGAGTCGTGAAAAGGCCATCAACTATTTGATGGCTAACTCATCAATGGAGCGGGTAAAGGCTACGAAGGCCGTTGAACGCTACCTCGTATTACCGTCGCAGGCGACTGCATACAAAATAGGCATGTTAAAGATTCTGGAGCTGCGTCGAAAAGCGAAACATCAATTGGGCAATCAGTTTGATATTCGAGAGTTCCACGATGTGGTGCTCAGCAACGGAGCTTTGCCGCTGAATTTTCTGGAAGAAATGGTTGACCGGTGGATTGTTCAACGCCTGGTGGCGACAGAACAGTGATTCTAATGACAGAGGCGAAATGAAGCCTAATTGGAGTGAGTTAAAACATGCGTGAAGTTACGAGCGACAGCTTACGCAGTCTGACCTTGAGATCACCGTATCTGATTTTCCTGGGAGATATCCAGGAGCTGGTCGATGCCAAAACCGGAGCGGGATTGGTGCAGTGGTGTCCGGAAAAAGTGATGGGTCAATTCCGGTTTGACGACTGTCTTGTGGATCTGGGTGTCTCAGACCTATCAATCGCCGAGGCGAAGGCGCGGGGGGTAAAAAGTATTGTCATTGGGGTTGCTCCGACCGGTGGGCGATTCAGCCAACGCTGGATCCAGGTGCTGGTGGCTGGGGCTGCGGCTGGACTCGATATAGTTAGCGGCCTGCATCATCGGCTGGAAGAGTTACCAGGACTTGTAACGGCAGCGGAATTGTCCGGTGCCCGTCTGGTTAATGTCCGTACGCCGGTAGATAGCCTGCCTATCGGCACAGGTGATAAACGGTCAGGCAGACGCTTGCTGACGGTGGGTACGGACTGCGCAATCGGTAAAAAGTACTCGGCGCTTGCCATTACACAGAGCATGAAAGCACGGGGCGTAAACGCCGATTTTCGTGCGACAGGCCAGACCGGGATTATGATTAACGGGCACGGTGTACCTCTTGATGCGGTGGTCGCAGATTTTATTGCCGGTGCCGCAGAGGTGGTATCGCCAGCTAATCATGCAGATCATTGGGATGTTATTGAAGGCCAGGGATCGCTGTTTAATCCATCTTATGCCGGGGTGAGTATGGGATTGCTGCACGGTTCACAACCCGATGCCATCGTGGTGTGTCACGATCCGACGCGCGAGGTGATCGATACTGCCCGCCATTTGCCACTGCCCGGTGTGGCTGAATGTATTGAACTGAATTTGCAATGTGCTCGCCTGACAAACCCCTACGTACGTTGTGTGGGGGTTTCAGTGAACACCTCCGGTCTTGATGCAGAAAGCAGGCCGTCCTATTTAGCAGAGCTCTCTGTGGAGTTGGGTCTGCCTTGTGTCGACCCGATTCGGGACGGTTGCGATGCAATTGTCGATAAGATTTTTGCCGAATCGGTACTAGAGGGCTAGCTTATGCGTCAAGTTGAGCTGGTGATTGAATCCTGGCCATTGCTAGAGCCTTTCGTCATTACCGGTTACATCTGGACGCATTGTGATGTCCTGGTTATCAGCATCACTGAAAACGAGGTCACCGGTCGTGGTGAAGCAAGCGGGATTTACTATCTGAACGAAACTACCGACAGTATGGTTGAGCAGGCGTACGCCATTCAACATCAACTGGAAAAGGGTGTCAGCCGTAAACAATTGCAGTCGCTGCTGCCCGCGGGCGGTGCACGAAATGCCATTGACTGCGCGCTCTGGGATCTTGAGGCTAAGCAATCCGGTCAGAGCATATTTGAGTTAACCGGGATAACATCGTCCCCGGTGACTACCGTAAATACCGTAACTATTGACACTCCAAAGGAGATGGCGCGTAAAGCCAGAACCATTGCGTCTCGACAAATAAAAGTAAAGTTAGACGGTGAACTGTCGTTGAAAAGGATTACCGCTGTATGCGATGCGCGTCCGGACGCTGATATTGTGGTGGACGTCAATGAGGGATGGAGCTTTTCGCAGTTAAAGGAACTTGCGCCTCAATTCAAAGGCCTAGGCGTTAAGATGATTGAACAGCCATTGCCTCGAGGTGAAGATGACGCGCTGGAACATTATCAATCGCCCATTACACTGTGTGCGGATGAGTCCTGCCTGGATACGTCGGAACTGGACCAAGCAGCAAGGCGCTACCAAATGGTGAATATCAAACTGGATAAAACCGGCGGCTTGACAGAAGCGCTGAATCTGGCGCGGCGGGCGAAGGAAAAAGAGATGTCATTGATGGTCGGCAATATGACAGGTACCTCACTGGCCATGGCACCGGCCTACGTAATTGCTCAACTGTGCGATTTTGTCGATCTTGATGGGGCGCTTTTCCTGACCGCGGATAGACCCTTTCCGCTCAGTTACCACCAGGGAATTGTCGATGGCTTGTCGTCTTCATTATGGGGCTGAACAAGGAGCGCTAGCGGGCCCGCTTGCACCGCTAAAGATACCTGCACCCCTTTTGTGTTCATCAAGAAAGCGGTAAGGCTGTCGTAAATTTTAGTTCACGCAGTGCAATGTTGGATCGCACCTGGGATATCTGCGGTAGTGTAAACAGGCTTTCCGAAAGAAAAACGTCCAGGGATTCAATGCCTTCAGTGACGACTCGAAGAATGAAGTCAGCATCACCGGTGGTGGCGAAACATTCCAGTACTTCCGGTCGCTCCAGAATGGCTTCTTCAAAGGATGTGGTGCTCTCTTTGAAGTGCCTTGCCAGGGTGATATGCACGAAGGCGCAGAGATTGAGGTTGGCTTTGGTTCTATCGAGTATCGCCGCGTAGCCGGTAATCAGGCCTTCATCTTCCAGTGCGCGAACCCGCCGCCAGCAGGCTGCGGTTGATATTCCCACCTCATCGGCGAGAGCCTGGTTACTGATGCGGCCATCTTGCTGCATGATCTTAAGTATTCGGTTATCGGTTCGATCCATACCAGTCCAAACTTCTATCTGAGAGATTGTTCGACAAATTCCGTAATTTAGAAAGAATATATCGTAATATTACATTATACGCTACCAATTAGAAAGCACATTTCTCTATATGTTCGATAGAGTAAATAATCTTTCAAACAATAGAGTTGCGTCAGTGAACCACCCTAATTCAGAGACACCGCTTGACGATTATGCTCTTCAGGATCGCTACATTCGCGAAGAGGGTCGGGTTTTCCTGACTGGCACACAGGCACTGGTGCGACTGCCCATGCTGCAGCGTGAGATGGACAGACGCAGGGGACTCAATACTGCGGGATTTATTTCCGGTTATCGAGGTTCTCCTCTGGGTGCCTACGATCAGGAACTGTGGCGAGCCCGCAGCTTTATCGAAGACTACGATATCCAGTTCCTGCCGGCGATCAATGAAGACCTGGCGGCCACCGCTGTACTGGGTACTCAACAGGTAGAGAGTGAAAAGGAACGTGAAGTCGATGGTGTGTTTTCGATCTGGTATGGCAAAGGCCCCGGTGTAGACCGGGCTGGCGACGCCCTGAAGCACGGTAATGCCTATGGCAGCTCTCCCCATGGCGGGGTGCTGGTAGTGGCGGGTGATGACCACGGCTGTGTGTCTTCCAGTATGTCACATCAGTCCGATGTTGCGTTCATGGCTTACTTTATGCCCACCCTTAACCCCGCCAATGTGGCGGAGTATATCGAGTACGGCTTATACGGCTTTGCCATGTCGCGTTACTCCGGCACGTGGGTGGGTTTCAAGGCAGTGTCGGAGACGGTAGAAAGTGCTTCCTCGGTAGACCTCGAATCATTCCACGAATTTGTCGAGCCACAGGATTACCGGGCACCGGACTATGGCCTCCACTATCGCTGGCCAGACCTGCCGGGGCCGCAGGTTGAAGCGCGTATGGTGGCCAAACTTGATGCCGCACGCGCCTTTGCCAGGGCAAACCCGATAGACCGGGCCATTTACAATATTCCGGATGCAAAATTCGGCATCATCACCACGGGCAAGGGGCACCTGGACCTCATGCAGGCTCTTCGCCTGCTCGGTGTTGATGAAGCCCGGTGCCGGGAGTTGGGCATCGATATCTATAAGGTGGGTATGGTCTGGCCTCTGGAAACCGAGGGTGCAAGAGCATTCCTGCGGGGCAAGGATGAAGTGCTAGTGGTAGAGGAAAAGCGCGGCGTCATCGAGAGCGAGTTGAAGGAAGCGCTTTACGACTACCAGAGCGACAAGCCCAGCCGCATGGTGGGCAAGTACGATGAGGCGGGCGCAGCGCTGATACCATGGACGGGGGAGCTGTCTCCCGGAATATTGGCGCCCATTGTGGCGGCCCGTATCATTCACGAGTTTCCGCACGTCAATTTCCATGCCCAACTGGCAGACCTGGCATCCACTCAGGTATCCATCGATGTGCCTACTGATGTGAATCGTACGCCATACTTCTGCGCAGGTTGTCCGCATAACGCTTCTACCAAAGTGCCCGAGGGCAGCAAGGCCTTCGCGGGTATTGGTTGCCACGTTATGGCCATGTGGATGGATCGCAATACGGAATCGCTGGTCCAGATGGGCGGGGAGGGCGTCAACTGGGTTGGTAAGTCACGCTACATCGGCAACAAGCATATTTTCCAGAACCTGGGGGACGGAACCTACTTCCATTCTGGCTATATGGCGATTCGCCAGGCAAAAGCAGCCGGTACCAATATCACTTACAAGATACTGTTTAACGATGCTGTGGCCATGACGGGAGGTCAGCCGTTAGACGGCCATGTTACAGTGCCCGCGATTGCGAACCAGGTGCGCTCTGAAGGTGTTAAGCGTATTGCCATACTCAGCGATGAGCCGGAAAAATACCGGGACAAATCACTCTTTCCCAGCGATGCCAGTTTTCATCACCGGGACGAGCTGGATGAAGTGCAGCGAGAGTTGCGTGAGGTTGCCGGTGTAACTGTACTGATCTTCGATCAGACCTGCGCTGCTGAGAAACGTCGCATGCGCAAACGCGGTGAGTATCCGGATCCCGACAAGCGAATGTTTATCAACGATGCTGTCTGCGAGGGTTGTGGCGATTGTTCGGTTCAATCGAACTGCTTGTCCATCTACCCGCTGGACACTGAGTTAGGTCGCAAGCGCAAAATTGACCAGTCTTCCTGTAATAAAGATTTTTCCTGTGTGAAGGGGTTTTGTCCCAGTTTTGTAAGTGTGAAGGGCGGGCGCCTGAAGAAGGCGGCACCTCTGGGCCCCGGCGATGAGTTTGAAGCCCGGGTCGAAGCATTGCCAACACCAGAGCTGCACTCGCTGGAGCACAATTTTGACCTACTGGTGGCGGGTATTGGCGGCACAGGTGTAGTGACTGTCGGTCAGCTGATTACCATGGCTGCCCATCTGGAAGGCAAGGGCGCCAGTGTGTTGGACTTTACCGGGTTTGCCCAGAAAGGCGGTGCGGTGATAAGCCATATACGCATTGGCTCATCACCGGAGACGCTACACCAGGTGCGCATTGTAGACGGCCGTGCCGACGCGATCCTGGCCTGTGATGTGGTGGTAGGCACTGACCCACGCTGCATCAAGGTCCTGGCCAAAAACCGCAGCCAGGTCCTGGTCAATTATACGGAAATACCCACCGGCCAGTTCGTGCAGAATCGCAATGCCGATATCCATATGCATCAGCGTATTGAATCACTGCAAGCGGCCGTGGGCCCCGACAAGTTCGAGACCGTACAGGCGAATACACTGATGGAGCGGATTATGGGCAACACCGTCTACTCCAATGTTTTCCTGCTGGGCTATGCCTGGCAGCGTGGCTTGATCCCGGTGACGCTGGAGGCGTTACAACAGGCTATTGTGCTAAACGGCGTGAATATAGCGGAAAACAAGCAGGCGCTGGCTTGGGGGCGCCTGGCGGCTGAGGACTCTGATCACGTAATACAGGCAGCTGGATTGGTAGCGAAGGTACAGCCAGCCAAGACAGCGAATGAATTGATAGCGCACCGTGCAGAACTGTTGCTTGCCTACCAAAATGAAGACTACGCACAGCAGTACAGGAGCTTCCTTGTCTGGGTTCAGGATCGTGAGCAGGTGGTTTCTCCCGGAAGTACATCACTAACGGAGTCGGTAGCCAGGTACCTCTACAAGCTGATGGCCTACAAGGATGAATATGAAGTAGCCCGCCTCTATACAAACGGCGATTTCCTGAAAAAGCTGGGTGAAACTTTCGAGGGCGACTACCAGTTGAGCTTCCACATGGCGCCACCGATCTTCAATCGCGGGCTCGACGCCCAAGGCCGCCCCAGGAAGAGCAGCTTTGGCCCCTGGATGTTGACAGCGCTGAAAGTGCTGGCGCGGTTTAAGGGAATACGCGGCACTGCCCTAGATCCGTTCAATTGGTTCCTGGAGCGACGAGAGGAGCGGGCGATGATTGGTGACTACCGCGAGCTTATCGAGGAGCTGTTGACGGGCTTGAACGAAGACAATTATACGGTCGCTGTAGAATGCGCCTCCCTGCCTGACGAGGTGCGAGGCTACGGGCCGGTCAAGACCGAAGCCATGAAGGAGTATCGTCAGTTGCGTGCAGCGCATCTGCATCGATTCCATAATCCCGCCAGTGTTGTACAAATTCAGGAGGTGGCTTGATGGGCCGGGTTAGCAAAACACTATTCGGTCAATTAACGGCACTTCCCGCCGACCCAATACTGAGCCTGTCTACCGCCTTTGCGGCGGAAACCAACCCAAACAAGATTGACCTCGGAGTAGGGATCTACAGGGACGAAGCAGGCCGCACGCCGGTGATGGCGGCGGTGCTCGAGGCAGAGGAACGGCTGTTACACTCGGAAGGTAGCAAGGCATATATGGTGCCTGCGGGCGATGAGGCCTTCAATAGTGGCATCCGTGACCTGTTGCTGGGTAAGGATCACGCGGTGTTGTCCCAGGCGCGCGTCAATAGTATACAAACACTTGGCGGCTGTGGCGCCCTGCGCATTGGCGCCGAGTTGATCAAGCGAGGTAACTCCGCCAGCCGGGTCTGGGTCAGTGATCCCACTTGGGCCAATCACCTGCCCTTGCTGGGAAGCGCCGGTCTCGCCATCGAAAAATACCCTTACTATGACTACGAAGGGCGCAGGATCGACTTTGATGCGATGCTGTCGGCACTGCAGCAGGTTGAGGCCGGCGATGTGGTGCTGTTGCACGGGTGTTGTCACAATCCCTCAGGGGCAGATTTGAATCTAGAGCAATGGCAGAAACTCACCGAATTAGCGCTGGAAAAACGCTTCACGCCCTTTATTGATGTTGCTTACCAGGGCCTGGCCATCGGTCTTGAGGAGGATGCCGCTGGCTGGCGTTTAATGTCATCCAAAGTACCTGAAATGCTGATCGCCATCTCTTGTTCCAAGAATTTTGGCTTGTACAGAGAGCGTACTGGTGTCCTGTGCGTCCAGGCCGAATCTAAAAGGCAGGCTCAAGCAATAAAGAGTCAGGTCTTGAGCATCGCTAGACAGAGCTACTCTATGCCGCCCTCCCACGGTGCCCTGATCGCAGGTATGATTCTTGGCGATGAAAGCCTGTATGCGCAATGGACTTCGGAACTGTCGGAGATGCGTCGGCGGATAGTAGCCATGCGGGAAGTGCTGGTAGAGCGCCTCGGCGATGGCTGCTCAGACCGTAATTTTGACTTTATCCGTTCAGAATTTGGCATGTTTTCTTTTTTGGGCATTGGGTCGGAGCAAGTGGTGCGTCTGCGGGAAGAGTTTGGGATTTACATGGTCGATTCGACGCGGATCAATGTTGCCGGCTTGAATCGATCTAATATCGAATATTTCACTGAATCCCTGTCGGCTCTTCTGTGTCAAAGCCGATATTGCCGCTTAGATAACTCAGGATTTATTTAATGTACCCAGTTGAACTTATGCCCCATCCAGATTTTGATCAACACGAATCTGTTGTTTTCTCTCCTGATGAATCCCCGAAGGCGATTATCGCCATTCCCAGTAGTAAGCTCGGTTCGGCTGTCGGTGGCTGCAGGATATATCCTTATGTATGCCATGAAGAAACATTAGCCGTCGTGCTTAGGCCTGCCCGAGGCATGATTTATAAGTCTGCACTTGCTGTTATTCCGTTTGGTGGTGGTTAGTCGGTGATAGTGGAATGTGGTTTCTGTAGATGAGATTCTTTCTGCTAGAGTTGATGTGTTTGCGCCGTGCGCGATGGAAGGTGCTATTAACGAAAACTCAATCTACAATACACAACATATGTTCGAGTTTTTTTGACGACCTTGAGCTGACGCTGGAAAGGACTTCAAAAATGATCAAGGTGAGACATGGCATCTTCACGAGGTGAGTTTTCCTCCCGGTTTGGGTTTGTAATGGCTGCCGCCGGCAGCGCTGTAGGTCTGGGTAATATCTGGGGTTTCCCCACACAAGCGGCCAGCAACGGCGGCGCGGCTTTTCTGCTGGTGTATCTATTCCTGACATTTACTCTCGCCTACCCCGCCCTGATGGCAGAACTGATTATTGGCCGGCACGCCCACGCCAATGCGGTAAGTGCTCTACGATTGATCTCGCCCAACACTCTGCTTAAGCGTATCGGGGTATCTGCCGGTGTGTTTGGCTTTATCGTCGCTAGTTTGATTCTCAGTTTCTACGCTATTGTGGCAGGTTGGATGATCGCATTCTGCTTGTCTTCCCTCGCTACTCTTGCTGGCATGGCGTCCCTTAGCAGTTGGCTCACGTCGTTCAGCCTGCCCCGCAATATGCTCTTCATGCTGCTCTTTATCGGACTTACCATTACCATCATTGCCGCTGGAGTGAAGGAAGGCATCGAACGCTGGTCGGCGCGACTCATGCCTGCCCTGCTGGTGTTGTTAGTACTTTTGGTCTTCTATGTCCTGACGCTGGACGGTGCAATGGAAGGCCTGAAAGTCTATCTGTTGCCCGACTTCGAACGGGCCCTGTCACCAAAGTTAATCATCGCTGCCCTTGGCGCTGCCTTTTTCTCATTGTCGCTGGGAGTCGGCACCATGTTGATTTATGGCTCCTATATCAGTGACAAGGAGAATCTGCCTGTGCTGGGTGGCCTGGTGACCGTTGTCGATATCTCCATTGCTGTAGTCGCAGGCTTTCTTGTGCTGCCAGCCATGTATGTGGCTCTTCATAACGGCGTACAAATATTTACTGAGGCAGGCGCCTTGATTTCAGAGGACACCCTTATTTTTACCGTTCTGCCCGAACTGTTTGCCACCATGGGGCTTGTCGGTACCGTAGTCAGCCTCACTTTCTTCTTTCTTATGAGTATCGCCGCGCTAACTTCTTCCATCTCCATGCTGGAGGTGCCGGTGGCCTATACCATTGAGGAACATGGCATCTCGCGGAAAACTGCAGTGCGCGCAATCGGTGGCGCCATCGCCATTGTCAGTACGCTTATCCTGCTGAACTTCGAGGATCTCTTTGGTTTCGTTATTGCCTTTACGACACGCTACAGCCAACCGCTGCTGGGCTTCATGTTCTGTGTCTACGCCGGCTGGGTGTGGAGTCGTCACTCGATTCTCGAAGAGTTGCGTAAAGGCTATCCGGAAGTAGAACAGGGCCTGTTCTGGAAGATCTGGCCCTGGTATGTGAAATTCCTGTGTCCGCTGATTATCCTGGCGATATTTGCCCAGTCCCTGATTGGCTGAGGGGCGAGCTGGAAACTGTTACGAAGTTGATGCTAAGCCCGGTGGCCTAAGAAGGGACCTGACATTGGGCAGGTAGTACCAAAGAGTCAGTGCGCGAGCGACGAAATACACGTGTAACGACAACCACAATCCATGATTTAGAAAAACCGGTGTTAGAAGGTACCAGGCTGCGAGGTAAGCCAGTAACGAGACGAGCATGGCGTTGCGCATCTCACGTGTGCAAGTCGCGCCGATGAATACCCCATCAAGCAAATAACACCAAAGCGAAATGACAGGTGCAGCGACTGCCCAGAGCAGGTAGGTCCTGGTGGTATTTCTCACCTCCTGGACGTTGGTGAGTAGATCGATCAACGCCGGCCCCGCCAGAAAAATAGCAGTGGTGAGGATTGCGGCTGTCAAGAATCCCAGTTCACAGATATAACGCAGTGTTCGGTCAAAACCATTCCGATTCTTTGCGCCAACGGCGGTTCCGATAAGGCTTTCGGCAGCAAGCGCATAACCATCCAGAAAGAAGGCTGAAAAACTCACGAATTGCATCAGGATTGCGTTGGTTGCGAGCATAACATCACCTGATTTAGCGCCTTGATTGGTAAACCATGCAAAGGCGAAGATCAGGGTCAAGGTCCTGATCATAATGTCTCTGTTAACACTGAGGGTTCGGCGTACCGCCTGAAGGTCCCTTACGATGCTCATCGGGACGCTGATGCTGCCGTAGCGGCTTTTCATATGTCGATAGACGATGAAAATTCCAACAGTAGTTGCAATAATCTCTGCAATGACGGTTGCCATAGCGATGCCCTCTACACCCCAACCGAAGCCAACGACGAATACGAAATCCAAAACGATGTTGGTCCCGTTGAGTAATAGCTGTATCCATAGGATGGTTTTGGATTTCTGATGACCCAGGAGATACCCCATCACCACGAGATGGGTAAGGCTAAGGGGGGCTGTCCATATCCTGATACCGAAATAGGTAGCGGCCGCCTCTTCAACGGCAGGACTTCCATCAATGACTGAAAATGCGAACCCGGAGAGGACATTCTGGAATAGCAATAGAATTAAGCCGATACTGATCGCCAGGATCAACGCTCTATAGAATGCGGCTTTAGCGCCATCGTTATCTTCTGCGCCGCGGCACTGGGCGATCAGACCAGTGGTACCCATTCGCAGAAACCCAAATCCCCAGTAGATGAAGCTGAAAATCATCGCACCAATAGCGATAGCGCCTATCAGCGCCGGGTTGCCGAGATTTCCAATGACTGCGGTATCAACTAGCCCTAACAGCGGTGTGGAAAGATTGGACAGTATGATGGGCCACGCAATATAGAGCACGGTTTTGCGGGTGAGAGGTTTGTCCATAGAGACATTAAAAAACAAGGATGGACGATGATAGCATTGCGGGGCCAGGATGAGGTCACCGGGGCATCACATGATCTCATTCAAAGACTGGGGAAAAAGAAAGTTATCTGCCGTTGTTGACCATACTGCTTATCCGGGTCGTTTCACCCGTTCCTGAAGTCGTAGTCTTGAATGATTCGGCTGTCGCTGTAACCCGGGTCTATTAGAACCGTCACTATTATTCTTTCTCCTGGCG
>JABJED010000244.1 GCA_018665025.1 Gammaproteobacteria bacterium | reverse complement strand
TACCGACAACATCCAGAACAGCATTTTCTCTCGTGTTTACCAGGACGGTAACAACGGACATTCGCTACTGACGATTGGCGATCCCAAACAAGCCATCTATAGCTTTCGTGGCGCTGATGTTTACACCTATATCAACACCCGGCGACTATCGAGCAGGCTGCACAACCTTGATGTGAACTGGCGTTCTTCACCGGCACTCATTGAAGCAACGAACATCCTTTTCCAGAAAGGTAATGTTTTTGGTAACGACGCGGATATGCCCTTTGTACCGGTGAAGCCCGCGCCAATACATACTGAAATGAAGATGCTGGTCGCCGGCGTCGAATGTCCCCCTTACCAGCTCTTTGTGATCGAAGACCCTGACAGGTTCGCCAGCGTAACGGAGCTAACGGAACGGGCGATGAATTATGCGGCGGAACAAACCGTTTCCCTGATCAACGCCGACAGTCAGGCCAGTCTGGATGGCAAATCAGTCAGTGCGGGACAAATAGCGTTTCTTGTGCGAAGGCGCGCCGATGCTGTCGCGGCCCAACGAGCGCTTACTTCTCGAGGTGTGCAAAGTGTGTACCTGACACTAGAAAGTGTCTTCCTTCAGGATACTGCCGCTGACCTTAAGCTGATCCTGGAGGCGATACTCGAACCTGCAAACGACCAGGTAATCAAGGCGGCACTTGCAACGCGCCTCATGCAGACAACCGCAGCTGATATCGACCGCCTGAATCATGACATTCAGGCACAGCAGGCTGTGCTCGCAGAGTTTCGGTCCTACCGTGAAATGTGGCTCGAGCAGAATGTCGCGCCAATGCTTAACACCCTGATGGAGCGACGTCAGCTGGCCCAGAGGTGGTTAAAGCTCCCGAACGGCGAAAGACAAATAACCAACCTGCGTCACCTGATAGAAATACTCCAAAAACAATCAGGCAGCATCAAGGGGATGTACCAGCTGATTAAATGGTTCAGCCACGAACAGGGTGATGCCGCCGCCGTATCTGCCGAAGACCGACAGCTCCGACTGGAAAGTGATGAGAACCTCGTCAAGATCGTGACAATGCACGCAGCCAAAGGGCTTGAATACGATATCGTCATGATTCCCATGCCTGTCTTTTCCAAAGGTAACAAAAATAGCGCAGACCCTGCACTGTTCCATATCGAACAGGAAGGCAGATATATCGCCGGGGTTGAGCTGGGTGATAACAGTCACCACCGGAGCCTGAGCGCCAGGGAAGAGCAGGAAGAAGACATGCGCCTGCTTTACGTCGCGATGACCAGGGCAAAGTACCGATGCTACCTTGGCCTGCCGAAACTGAACTCGTTTGCGGGTTCCGCCATTAGACAACTGCTCGACATTGAAACACTCAAAAAAGATGAATCACTGCTGCCTCGCGTACACGGTGTTTTTCCCCAAAAGCTCTTCGAGATCATCGAGACGGATAACATAGCCAACACAATATTCACCGCTAGCGCCTCGCCAGGCCCACTGACCGTGCCGCCCGCAAAGCCCACCGTTAATGACTATTGGCGAGTCCATAGCTACACCGGGGTCGCGGCCAGGTTAACCGTCCACGAACCTGTCATGGTCACGGGATACGCGGATGATGACCGCAACGAAGAATCCACAAACATCCAGAACCTATTAAGCCGGCACAGCTTTCCACGGGGGGCCCGCGTCGGCGTCATTCTGCATAGCCTGATGGAAGATCTTGATTTCCAGACTGATGACTGCTCATCCCTGTGCGACCGTACCCTCAGGAGACTCGGCCTGGAAGACGAATGGCTACCCGTCCTTGAGCAATGGGTTCAGGATATTCTTAAGGCTCCACTCGGCCAATTTTCCTTAAAGGATATAGGGTTAACGGATCGGCTGGATGAAATGGAATTCCACTTTCCACTGGCAACATCGACAAACCTGGTGCAGTTCCTGGCCGAAAAAGAATACCTGGAAGGCGCCTCCAATAAAGCGCTTTTGCTGCAGGGACAGATGACCGGACTGATCGACCTCCTGTTTCGGCGGGATGGCAAATACTACATCGCAGACTACAAATCGAACTTTTTGGGTAATTCCCTCACGGATTACAATGATGAATCCATTGCCCATGCCATGCAAAGTCATCAGTACCATCTGCAATACCTGATTTACACCGTGGCGGTACACCGTATGCTGAAACAGAAACTGCCCGGTTACCGGTATGAAACACACATGGGCGGCGCCTACTACCTCTTCCTTCGCGGCATGAACCAGCAGGATTCCCGGGGAATATTTTTTACCAAACCTGATCTGGATACTGTGGCCAGGCTTGATGAATTATTGGGGGGAATCAATGGCTGAGTTGCATGGCGCATTATTCGAACAGCATTTTCTTCGCCTGGTCAGCAGTAAAACCGGACAGATTGAACCCGGCGCTCGCAGGCTAATGGCGCAACTGGTTACCGCCACGGTAAACCAGCATTCCTGCCTGGACCTGACGCGGGTAGATCCCGCACTTAAACAACAACTTCGGGCAGAGGCATCCGTAGGCGGGCCTGAAGATGAAAAACCCTTTGTCCTGAGCCACAACAGGCTTTACCTGAACCGGTTTTATCACTATGAGTCAGAAGTCGCTGCGCTGATCAGCGCAAGAAACGTAGCGCTGGATATTCCCGACGCTAACCTTCTGGCAAAAAAGCTGGAGCAACACTTTGGTGGTGCAGAACATAATCGCCAGAAGCTCGCCGCGTTCCTGGCGATTGCTCGCAAGCTTGCCGTTATCACCGGCGGTCCCGGCACCGGTAAGACTAGTACCGTCGTCAAAATTCTCGATATCCTGCTAGAAGAATCCCCAGAGCTGATCATAAAACTGGTTGCGCCAACCGGTAAAGCTGCCATGCGTTTATCCGACTCGATCGATGAGTGGGCAGCCACAAGGGAAAAGAAGTTTCAGGTACAGACACTGCATCGGCTGCTGGGTATGCGCAAAGATGGAAGAACCTGGCGTCATGGCCCCCAAAACCAGGTCAAGGTTGACCTGCTGATTGTCGATGAAGCATCCATGATTGACCTGACGATGATGCACCGCTTACTCGGCGCCCTGCCCGATCACACTCGCCTGATTCTTCTTGGTGACCCGAATCAGTTACCCAGCGTTGATACCGGTAACGTGCTCGCCGATCTTTGCGCGGGCGAGCCCGGGTTCTCAAGCACTTTCGGTGAGCTAGCCTCGAACTTTGTGGGTGAAGTTCAAACCGTCGAAAGGTCACATCATTTGACCGACTCAGTCTGCGAATTGAATAAAAGCTACAGGTTCGACCCGGACAGCGGTATCGCCACTCTGTCAAAGGCGATTCAGTCCGGTCAATCAGCGACCAACCTTATCGACAACAGCGTCGTGTTCAAGTCCGGTGACCGGGAACCATTGATACACGATCTGCTGGGATACTGGAAAGATTACATTGACCTACTCGCCGGGAAACAATTCGACCCTGGATTACTACTCAGCACTTTCGAGCAGACTCGCATTCTTTGTAGCCGGCGAGGTGGTGATGCCGGTGTAGAATTGATTAACCAGGACATCGAAAGCGCGCTGGAAACAAAGGGTATCAAATCACCGGACAATGAATTCTATGCTGGACGTCCAATCCTGATCACCCGTAACGACTATAACCTTGGGCTGTTCAATGGCGATATCGGGATCTGCACGCCGATAGAAAACAGTGATCAATTCGTCGTCAGTTTCCCCGGGACCGCGGCGCCACTGCTGGCTTCACGTTTACCGAAACATGAATCGTGCTTTGCGATGACTGTCCATAAAGCCCAGGGATCTGAATTTGATCACGTCATTCTGGTGCTCAGCGAAGAAGCTTCCGATGACGCAGCCAGTCTGCTAACCCGGGAACTCTTGTACACCGCCATCACGCGGGCAAAGACATCCATCACGATTCACAGTAATACGCAGGTGTGGGAACGCGCAGTCAGTCAATCATCACGCCGGGTCAGCGGTATGACACAGTTTCTTGGTATTGGGGAGGCTTCGAAACTGGCGGCTGTACAATCGGAGCTGTTCTAAATCCTGTCATGTCGACTCGCGGTACCGGCCCCGTCACAGCGGAGTTTCAGCTCCGCAAAATACACAGTTGCGTAACAACGTGGTTCCTCTCTAAGATACCCTATGCACTACCTATCCTTCATCGGCAAACAACTATTTAGCCTGACCACCTCACTGGTGGTCATCCTGAACCTTGGGTTCTGGATGTTCCCCTTAATCGGCATTGCCGTGATCCGCGCTCTCATTGGCGGGTTTAAACCCCTTTACAATGTGTGCACAAGGTTAATTGAGCTGTGCTACAAAGCTGCGGCTGCCATCAACAGTGCATGGATGATTCATGTTGTGGGCGTAAATTTCAATGTCGACGGCGCTCTTCCAGACCACCTTACTCAGGTGATCGTAGTCAATCACCAGACCTGGTTTGATATCCCCATATTGCAGCATATTGTCACGGGACAAGGACCGATCGTGAAGTTCCTGATAAAGCGACAATTAGTCTGGTTACCAATAGTCGGCTGGATCTGCTATGCGCTCAATTTCCCGCGTCTGAATAGGGGCGGTGACGGACGTGCTCAACGACAGGATTTTGACGCTATAAAAGCGGCATCTTCAACGATGCACAAAGAGCGCGGTGCTCTATTGATCTTCGCTGAAGGAACACGCTTCACTGACGAGAAGCATCGCAACCAGAACCCACCCTATAAGAAGTTACTGCACCCAAGGCCCGGCGGCCTGAAAATAGCACTTGCAACCATGCCACCTGAGACTCCCGTGGTAGACATCACTATCAACTATAAGAACGGTGAAACAAACTTCTGGAAGTGCCTGCACGGCGCAAGCAGAGACATTGATATTCATATTGAACAACACACTGCCGCAGAGATAATTGACGCCAGAAGCTGGCTTCGTGATCGCTGGGAGCAAAAAGATAAACGCCTGCAATAGGCGTCAGCCCATCGGATTATCCATCGGATTATCGTCCACAAGGTTGGCATGAACATATAAATCAAGCGATGAGCCATCGGTAATTCTAATATACATCTGTCCATCTCCCAGATAGTCCGACTCGAAGAAATCAGAAGTAAACGCACCACCGGCAATGATGCCGCCGGTAATATCGTTGAGGTTAGTGCCAGCCAGGTTCACAACATCACCAGTATCGCCGGTAATGGCCAATTTCTCTCTGCCAGGGTTCAGTGGAAGAATGCTGTCCAGGCTATTGTCACCGATCATGTTACTCAGGCCCGCAAGATCAAGATTCAGCGTATCGGACCCGTCGCCATCCAACATATCGATTTTTTCGAAGTTCAGCAGATTCGTGACACCAGTAAGATCTATCGTTGCGCCGGGTGACGAATCAATCAGTGTGTCTATATCATCGCCACCATCAATGGCGCCAGTGTCGGCCACGTCATAGACAATTACGTCATTGCCATCGCCACCTGAAATGACATCATTACCCGCCCCACCGTCCAGCCAATCATTGCCGCCCCGACCATCAATCGAATCATTGTTGAGTGTCGCCTCGAGCGGTGTGATATCGTCATCCCCGGCACTACCGTAGTAATCCTTCGCACCATTTGTGCGCTGCACCTCGACCAACATCTGTTCGTCAATCAGGACGTGCGTTGTCTCTGTCTGCGTTACTTGCTTGAGTTCCAGGAGTCTTTCAACCCCTGATCCACGAATATCATAGAGAACATCATCACCGCCAGGGACAAAATCTCCAATCAGCACCAGGTGATCTGAGGAATCACCAAACACAGCCATCCCTGGATTATCATGCCCATGATCATCAGAAATATCCCGTACGGCTGCGGCATCCAACGTCACCGTTTGTGAACCATTGCCATCAACACCGATCGCCTCGATCCCCTCAAGTCGATAACCCTCGATCGTGCGGAGGTCGACGGTCGCGGTCGTATCCGCAATCTGGACGATATCTATCCCCTCACCACCGACGATTCGTTTAAAATTAAGATCTGTGGTGATTCTGTCATTACCGGTACCACCAAATACCGTATCACCGGTGCTGATGCCCGTTATCTCATCATTACCGTCTAGACCATGAAAAATATCCACACCGGAGGTCGCTACAAAAGCCCCAGCACCATCATCGCCGGCTGTACCGAGGTTAGTAGTGGTTAGGGTAACTGCTGTCAGCGTGAGATCTGTCGCCCCTTTCGTGACATCCAACACGACGCCATGCGAAGCATAAAGATCTGTCCCTTCGATCATGCTGAAGATAACGCCGAGGCCGGTTGACGCTATTATATTGTAACTACCGGAAGGAGCGGTCAACGTGTTGATTTTAAGTCGCCCGTTCAATGCTGGCGTGACGCCGGTAAATACCAATTGATCGGAGATGGCGCCCCCCTCATCTGCTCCTAAATCAATCTCCACTACCGAGGATTCAGTAAACTCGGTATCAGCATTGCCATTGATCGTTAGAGTACCAATCTCATCGTTGTCACCCTGCGGCGAGATCCAACCTTCGTTCCTGAATACAACCCCGGCACCAGAGACATCTAACGTACCGCTCCCTCGTATTTCACCAGAACCGGCCCCTGGGGTTTCACCAGAATTGACCAGAGTATTAGGTCCAAGCAGGGTCAGGGTCTGACCAGTCGAAACTTTGATTGCATTGTTGTTTTGATGCGTTACCGACACGCCGGTTTCACTCAGTTCCAGATCGTGACTCACTTCCACCAGACCGTGATTGATTAGTGTGCCACGTATTATATTTGAGTTGCTCGTTCCGCCGGACTGCACGCTAGTGATCACACCATAGTTGGTCAACACCGCCGTAGCACCCGCTGCACCTATCTCCAGAATATTATTCTTCCCGGGGGTATTGGCGAGAAGGATGGACCCCTGATTATTGAAGCCGTTACCTATGGTCTTCAAGCCCCCACCGGCGTCACCAACCACATCAAGGCGGCCAATGTTTTCGAATGGTGCCGAGATGGTAATGCCATTACCCTGCAAACTGAGTATCCCATAATTTTGGAAACTACTGGTGTTCACATGATCATTGCTGTTTAGCGTCATCTCTGCGTCTGCGTGGATGCGAAAACCATGTGGCCCCGATAAAGTGATGTCACCACCCAGGCTGTCAATAACCACGGGGGATGTTCCTGCTAAAGTAAACTCACTAGTCAAATTAAGAGTGACGTTACCAATAAAGTTGAGGCTAGCTGGACCATTTTGAGCTAAACCAGACGCGGGTAAACGGAAGTCCTGGTCAAAGTCGAAGTTACCGCCGAGACCACCGTCTATAGTCAGGGCCGCTCCATGCGCAATACTAATCGTCCCTCCTGAACTGTCCAATGTCGCACCCTCAACATTGATAGTGGCATTATCGTTCACGTTGATCCTGCCGCTATTGACGAGGTGGTGGTTATTGCCGTTCAGGTCGAACAAATAGTTACCCGTCCCGGCGTTAGTTTGGAATACGAGCACACCCCCATTCATAAAATCCGCGTTGCTCAGCGTGACACTTGTGTCGAAGTTGGAAGCTCCCCCAGAGGCATAGAAATACTCCGACCCAGGCTCGTTAAAGAAGGTCTGGCTGTGGGTAATATCGACCTGGTTCACTGTAGAGCCCACAACGAAAACCCCAGCGTTCATGTTATCAATCGGCAGGTTAAAGTCCGTCGTAACAGGGACCTCCACGGCTCCCCAATTAACGATCGGTGAGCTCCCGTTAATAACCCCGCCCCCAATAACATTGATCACACCGTCGTTTACAATGGTGGCATTAACTGCCGTAGCGAGGCCCGGGGTGAGGTTAAGCGTTCCTATAATATTCAGACCTATAAGATTCAGAGGGCCCGGATTTGTGGTGGTAATGACTCCATTACCCCAGTCCATTACTCCTTCGACAATCAGTTCATTTTCAACCCTCAAGATGCCGGTACTGGTCCCATTCGGGTTAAGGCTTAGGCTCGAGGAGCTATCAACCCGAGACTGTTCCTGTATTACAAAAGTCCCATTGCTGATTTCTAGACTGCCGCCACTCTGGAGAAACAAGGCGGTAACGGTGTCCGTATTGGCCGCGTTATGGGACACCGCGAGCGCGTAAATCAACACAGTGTCCGCTGACACCGGGATACCATTATCCCAGATGAGACTATTGCTCCAGTCACCGCCTGCCACCGGGGATTTATCAAAAACCGGTGGCGTCACCACGATGTCATAGTGATTCGCCCCCAGGGCCGTATCATCGACGACTGTGACGTTATAACCAAAGCCCAGATTATGGCTAACGTTCAACGCGCCCACGGTGCCAAGCGTCCCATATTCAATAACGGAGTCGATGGTTCCGCCGTTTAAAACGTTGTTTGAATAAAGGAAATTCAGGTGGACAAAACCACCACCACCGACTTCTAGCGTCCCCGCCACTTGAATTTGATCGTGACCGCCGTTAAAAATATCTAACATCACCGTGCCGGTAGATACCAGATTAAGTCCACCTCCCGTAAACTGCAAGGTTGATGCCACCCCTCCCCTTCCCCCCGGGTCAAGGGTGCCCGCGTTCGTAAAGTTAAGGGACTCAATGATCCCTTGACCGGAAATCGTACCGCCCGGTTCGTTGACGAACAAACCAGAGGCGATGCCTAAGGTTGTGTTATCCGCAACAAAACGAATTTCGCCGAAATTTGAGTGGTTGGCACCTGCTCGGATAAGGTCCAGGTCCTCATAAAGTAACACATCGCCGTTGTTGAAGAGTCGGGCATCAACAACGTGAGCGACAACAGAAAGCAAAACGTTGCCGTCATGAATGAATATTGTTCCCTGATTTTCCAAAACGTCGACGGTCAGGGTTGAGGGAATTCCGCTGTCGTCTGAGTTATTGAGTGAAATCGTCCCATTGTTTATGAGGGTACCGGTCGTGACCTCAATACCCGCAGCACCAGAAACTGAGGTGCTGTCAATAAACAGCCTGCCAGTATTGAGCTGTGAAAAACCACCATCCAGGCTGGTTATGCCGCTTTTAACAACGATTGTTCCAGCATTCGTTACTAACGCGTCAATATCATCACCTGTCAGTTCAAGAACCGCGCCGCCTAACAATATTAGGTTTCCACCGGTGACGTTCACCGCTCCAGCAAAATCAAGGATCGGGCCCACGCTGCTGATGTTGTAGCTACCCGTGATGGCGAGCGTCGAAGCACCGTCCAGGCGGACAATTGCGCCGCCGGCACCAAAAATCGGCGAATCACTGTCTACCATCAGGGTGGCGCCATCAAATCGCAGGATCACGCCACTCGACAAACTGATAGAACCTTGCTGTACATCAAGGGAACTGCCGGGGAGGAAAGTAAGATCATGGGAGACGTGAATAGTCCCGCCATTCACCAAATGGCCGGAAAACTCATTTGGCGCAATGCCGTTTTCCTGGCTGTTAGTCGAGGTGAAATGGCCTTGGTTTGTCAGGGAGCCGTTCGTGATTGTGATACTAGAACCCGTACTGCCTGATCCATTGAGGTTAACATTCCCATTCTGGTTTAAAAAACTATCAAAGGTAATATGGCTATTACGCAGCACTAAACCCGCGTTGAAGCCATTTGTAAAATTGCCACCAGTCGAGACAGTAGTTTCATTAAATATCTCGATGTATCCATCATTGAGAACATGCTCGATCTCATTAGGGGGCGAATTGGCAATAATGCCACTAAGTGAAGACAGTTCATCGAAAATGGTCACCGAATCGTTGCTCGTTCCACCGACAACGACCTCGACCCCCTCAACTTCAATGACATTAATTTCGTTATCCAGATGGAGCGTATCTACTCCATCCCCAAGGTCAACAATATCCCCCGGTTCACTTTGACCTACCAGGGTGAGGGTGTCGGCTCCGGGACTTCCCTCCACATAGTCATCTTCGGTCGGGACCAGCGTGTAGGTCTGTGTGCCCGGGAAAAACTCCTGTCGTGCCACAAACGCGGTATCTGACACCAGTTCTAAGTGGCCAGCAGCATCCGTAAAACTAACCTCCACCTCAATTAGTTTGTGAGTATTGGTCAAACTCGTCTGATAGGTCGAACTGGTTTCGTTGAGTACAGCAACGTCATTCACAAACCATTGATACGTGAATTGGGCGCCGGACATTCCATCTGCATCCGTGATGCCAGCAGTGTTGGCCGTCAATAGGCTACCAGGTTCCGAGCCGCCAATAATGGCAACACCGGTTGCCGGTGAATTGGCCTGCGGCAAAACACTGACCGTGACCGTTCCGGTGCTAGTCAATACCCCATCAGTCACCTCGTAGGTGAACAAATCGTTGTAATTAGTGCTGCCGTCATGGGTGTAACTGAAAGTACCATCCGTATTGACCGTCACAGTCCCGTGAAGGGTTCCCTGAGATACCTGTGCGATGGCGGTTAAGTTATCGCCATCGGCATCTGTATCGCCATCTAGCAAGGTGGAGCCTGTCAGAAGGTTTAACTCAGTCGCTGCACCGCCCACTCCGACAGATAGCGATTCGTTATCAGCCACCGGCGCATCGTTCGCTGCGGCTGCTGCGGCTGCGGCTGCTGCTGCTGCGGCTGCTGCTGCTGCGGCTGCGGCTTCTGCGGCTGCGGCTTCTGCGGCTGCGGCTGCGGCGGCTTCTGCTGCGGCGGCTTCTGCTGCGGCGGCTTCTGCTGCGGCGGCTTCTGCGGCTGCTGCTTCTGCGGCTGCTGCTTCTGCGGCTGCTGCTTCTGCGCCGGCGGCTTCTGCCGCTGACGCTAGCGCTGCTTGTGTCGCTACCTCTGCCTGTTCTGCTGCTGCAGATGCCCCCTCTGCCGCTGCCGCGGTTATTTCTGCGGCTGACTCTGCTTCGACCGCGACCTCTTTTGCAACTTCTGCTGCCACCGCCGCTTTCTCTGCCGCTGCTTGCGCTGTCTGCTGGGCAGCCGTTGCCTGCTCAACAGCCTCTGTCGCTTGCTCTGCTGCTTGTTGCGCCGCCTCTGGATCTCCTGACTCGAGTGCTGCCACTGCCGCTGCGCTCGCATCCGCTGCAATTGCCGCTGCTGCAACTGCCACGACTGCTGCCGCTGTCGCTTGCGCTGCCACCGTTTCTGCTTGTAGCGCCTGCTGTGCTGCAACTTCTGCCGCTGCCGCTGCCTGCGCTGCCGCCGCCGCTGCTTCGGCCGCGTTAGCCAACGCTACTTGCGCCGCTGCCTCTGCTGCCTGTGCTGCTTCTTCTGCTGCCGCCTGAGCCGCCGCCGCTCCTGCCTCTACCGCCGCCGCTGCTTCGGCCACGTTAGCCAACGCTGCTCGCGCCGCTGCCTCTCCTGCCTGTGCCGCTTCTTCCGCTGCCGCCTGACCCGCCGCTGCTCTTGCCTCTGCCGCCGCCGCTACCGCTTGCTCCGCCGCCTGTTGTGCTGATTCTGCCCTAACTGCCGCTTCAGCTGCCGCATCCGCCGCCACTGCTGCTGCCGCTTTGGCAGCCGCCGCATCTTGCCTCGCCCCTTCCGCGGCCAACTGTGCGGCTTCTGCCGCCTGTCGTGCCTCGGCTGCAGCGTCCGTTGCCACGGTTACTGCTTCTCTTGCCTGCTCAATTGCTGCCGCTTGCTCTGCTGCTACCAGTGCATCTGCTGCCTGTTGAGCTGCCGCTGCTGCTGCCGCGGCTTCTGCTGCTGCCGCTGCTGCCGCTGCTTCAGCTGCCGCTGCTTGCTGTGCGGCTTCCTGTTGTGTTGCTGCTCTCGCATCTGCCGCCGCAGTTTCTACCGTTGCAGCCGCTTGCTCAGCATTGGTGTCAAATCCGCTGGTCGTCCTACTGATTTCTATAACGCTTGTAGTGTCGGACACAACTTCAGCCGGGCCCTCTTCAGCCCGAACTTCAGCCAGGCCCTCTGTCGATTCAGCTTCAGGCTGATCCTGTGCATCTCCTGCAGCAGCATTGTCACCTGTCGAACCCGGAGCTCCATCAGCGGCATCCGCCGTGGGCACATCTCGGTCGGGGCGGGCATCTGCCGTCACGGCATCACGCAACGGGGCATCACCCGCGGGAGCATCACCAGGAGCTGGATCTGGCCCCCGGCCATCTTGGCCATCCGCTGAGGGCTCTTCATCCGCTGAGGGCTCTTCATCCGCTGAAGGCTCTCTATCCGCTGAGGGCTCTCTATCCGCTGAGGGCTCTTCATCCGCTGAGGGCTCTTCATCGTCTGCGGTGGGCTCTTCATCCGCTGAGGGCTCTTCATCCGCTGAAGGCTCTCTATCCGCTGAGGGCTCTTCATCCGCTGAGGGCTCTCTATCCGCTGAGGGCTCT
>JABJED010000243.1 GCA_018665025.1 Gammaproteobacteria bacterium | reverse complement strand
GCGTGGCAGTTGGTACCAGTGGTCCCAACGTTGATTATTCCAGTCTTTGCTCCAGCGATCGCTCTAAAGCTGCTCCAGGATAGCCGGGATATGTTTCTCCCCACCCAGTGCCATAAGGTGTATTCCCTGGCACATCGGGCTAATCGCGCGGATGATCTCCGCGGCAATGGTGGTGCTTTCAGCGACGATGTCTGTGGCTCCGGCGACGCGTTCGATCAGAGCATCAGGTATACAAATTCCCGGGATCTTGTCGTTCATATAGGTCGCCATTGCTACCGACTTAATGGGCAAAACACCGGCGAGAATGGCGATGTCGAGGTGGCTGATGCCCGCCATGAAAGTAGCGAAACCATCGGCGTCGTATATGGCCTGTGTCTGGAAAAATCGCGCTCCGGCCTCTACTTTGCTTTCCAGTCGGGCGATTTCCTTGCCCAGATCGTCGGCGCCGGGGTTCACGACCGCGCCAATATGGAAATCGCAGGACTTGTTGAGTGGGTTGTCCATTAAGTCTGTGCCGTTGTTAAGTTTGTGCGCTGCCAGAATCAACTCCTCGGTAGACAGGTCAAAAACCGGCTTGGCGTCGGGGTGATCACCCAGGTGCGGGGGGTCACCGCCCATGCACACCAGGTTTTTTACCCCTAACACCCATGCGCCGAGCATGTCGCCCTGTAACGCTATGCGATTGCGGTCGCGCGTGGTCATTTGCAATATGGGCTCCACACCGTGTTTCAGCAGGAGACTGGCTGCAGCAAGTGGCGACAGGCTCATTTTGGAGGCGGCTGAATCGGTTAGGTTAAAGGCGTCTATATGACCGGATAACAGGGCGGCAGTCGCCTCCAGGGCGCTGGTGTCCGTGCCCTTGGGTGGCGATAGTTCGCTGGTGATAACGAACTGTCCGGAGCGGAGTTTATCGGCGAGTGAACTCATCTGCTTGTCCATTGATGGGGTGTTACCTGTGATAGTAACGTTAATTCCAGCGAGGATCAGCTAGCGCTTCGATTGAAAATTTCTAACCCTCCGGCGAAAATTATTCTGTTTTAAATGTTTTGTACAAGTACCTGTCTCGATTTTATACTGTTGCCAGTCTAATACCCTGTTCTTACGCAGCCCGAGCTAGCCGATATGCAGCCCACTTTAAACAGCGCCGTTTTGTGAGTACAGGTCAAATTAGATAGGCTTTTCTAGAAACAGCCAAGCGCAAGTCTGCCGAGAAACTAGCTTTGAATATTATTTCGCGGGGAATTCGCCGCTAGCGGCGAAATTTCATGGCTGGACCTTGTTAAGCTGGACCTTGTTAACAATGGTGCTTTGCTGACTGCACCTGGATCAGGTCGAAAAACGTATTTTAAATCACCATGATGTAAGCCCGATTAAGTGGCGCGACTTACCAGTTTCGACTCCATGGAGCAATTTCATTCAATTGGGGTAGGTTTTCTCCGCGGGCCGCGTACGCAGCAAATCAAACTCTTTTCTCGCGTTTAACAGTTCACGCTTAAATCGAACAACAGTCTCCGGTTCACGCTCAGCCACACTGTAAGACTCGCCGTTAAGCGCTCTGGCATCAAACAACAAATCGTAAGAGGACTCAAACCCCGGCAATTTATTGAATTTTTCGAAGGCACCTATGCTGGTGGTGTAATAGGCGTGCGTCATAAATTTCCATGCCTCATCGCGCAGACCAACAACCGCCTCATTATTAAAATAGTAAAAATAGCGATTTTCAACGTTACTGCGCCCAACAAGAGCCGGTAGAAGACTTTGGCCATCGATGATTTCTGCGCCGGGGCTGCGATCAACCGCCTCTGCTATGGTGGGTAGTATGTCGATGTTTATCGCAAGCGTATCCAGCGAACGCCCAGCAGTAATTACCGCTGGCCAGCTTACAATGAATGGCACGCGGTACCCTCCCTCCCACGAGTTGCCTTTGCCGCCCTTGAGCCCAGCGGTACTGCCTTCAAAAAAAGGGCCGTTGTCACTGGTAAAAATAATCAGTGTATTTTCGAGTAGATTATTGCGGCGCAGCTCGGCGACTATCTCACCGGTGCTCCAGTCGATCTCCTGAACAACATCGCCATACACCCCCGCCCGAGATTTACCGGCGAATGCTGCCGATGCATAAAGCGGAATATGCGGAAAAGTATGGGCGAGATACAACAGGAAAGGCGCGTCGGCCGAGTCCGCGATAAAGCTTGTGGCCGCTTCAGTATAGCGTCGGGTTAGCGAGCGCTGATCAACACGCTGCTCGATGATTTCCTCACCCTCATACAGCGCAAAATCGGGCATATCGTTGCTGTGGGGTACGCCAAAAAAATAATCAAATCCATGGAGCATCGGTGAACTTCCCGGGAATGAACCCAAATGCCACTTACCAACCATACCGGCTTGGTACCCCGCGCCCTTCACCAGCTCTGCGATTGTCTCTTCACTCGCTGGCAAGCTCCGCGAGTCACCGACTTCTACAACTTTCCAGGCAAGCCCGGAGCGTATGGCGTAGCGCCCCGTCAGCAACCCGGCGCGGGAGGGCGTACACACATTAGCGCTCGCATAACCGTTGGTCAGCAACACCCCTCGCTGGGCAATCGCATCAATATGTGGCGTGTCTATCTGGGTATTACCGTATGCACCGATATCACCGTAGCCCATATCGTCAGTCAGAATAACGATGATATTAGGTAAGACATTGCTTCCAGACTTGGCAACAGCGCCCGGTGCCATCAACAGCAATAACAGAATCAATATTCCCACAGACTCAAATGTTCTTGCGAGATTCATCGAAACTCCCTGTGGCTACTAACAGCGAGATATGGTTTCACCCGCCGGGTACAAAAGGTAAAAAAAACCCGGCAGAAGCCGGGTTTTAGGGTTGGATTCCAAAGACTTTTTTAGAATTTGTAGCTAACGCTTCCGCCAATAGTACGGGGATGCGGGCGAAGGCGCATACCAGATACACCAAAGTTCTCCTGGGTGCCTGTGTAATAATCTTCTTCAGTCAGGTTTTGGACATAGGCCACTAAACGCCAATTCTCTATATCAAAACCAGCGCGCAAGTTCCACAGGTCGTAGTCTGGCGTCTTAAAGGGGAAGTCTCCAAACTGCGCTACAGTGTTTCGCGCAGGACCTCCGTTGGGTGAAGGGCCGTCAGTCTGCTGGTAAGTCAAACCCTCTACATCGGAAAACTGTCCGTCGCGATGGATGAATTCCACTTGTACCCAGCCTTCGCCATTGCTAATCGGAAACCGGTACTCGCCGCTAATATTGAACATTAGCTCCGGGGCTTTCGGAATTTCCAGCCCTCCGAGATCAACAACGAAACCACCGGTTATTTCAGCCTGTGTATCGCTGGTTATTTCAGTGTCGAGGTATCCAATACCTGAGACAATGGTGATGCGATCAGTTAGCGCTGCCGTCAACTCGAGCTCGAAACCCAAGGCCTCGGCATCATCTACGTTAATCGCCTGCTCGAAGTTCGATGACAAATCACCGGGCGTCAGGAAGCGAAATGATTCCATCTGCAAATCACTCCACTCAAGATAGAAAAGAGAGCCGTTCAAACGAACAGTGTTGTTCATGAACTCACTTTTGAAACCCACTTCATAGTTCCATAAAGTTTCTTCGTCGAAGGGAACATTAAAGGCCGGCGCTCCATCTTCATTCGTTTGGTTACCCACCGAGATGCCACCGGCTTTATAACCCTTGGAGATAGTACCGTAGACATTGAGATCATCGCTCACAAAATAACTAGCGACAAAGCGTGGGGAGAGATCAGAGAAATCATCACTTGCCCTGGAAACAGGTCGCGCGAAATTGTCAAAACTCTGGAAAAAATCAAATCCAGGGCCACCCGGAAAACCAGGAGATCCGGGGAAGCAACAGGTTGGGCCAATACCAAAGCCTGCTACCTGGTTACTAACGTCGTCCTGGGTATAACGGGCACCTACAATCACGTCCAATTTTTCAGAGGCATGCCAGGTATAGTCAGCGAAGACAGCAAGACTCTCAACCTCAAACTTCTTACTGTTGAGTGCCAGCCCCAAACCGTCAGGGAACGGCGGCAACCAGCCGACACCACCGACAGATGCAGTGGCTTGGGTTGACGTGCCTACTTTATTGTCCTGCTTTTGTTCATCTTCAGCGTATAGAATTCCTGCAATAAAGCCGTAGCTCTCTTCGTCGATCTCCAAGCGCAGCTCAGTGCTCCAGGAGAAGCCCTCGTAGGCGTTGACCCTGAGCAAGGTATCTGCGCCACCAGCCAGGTCGTTATCGAAGTTTCGATCCAGTGAAGCATCAATAAACCCGGTAATAGACTTAATGGTCGTGGTGCTATTGATATGATGTGTAATATTCAAAACACCGACAGTGGACTCGTTATCAGTGAACTCATTGATATCGTGGCTCAGCCTGTTTTGGTTGCGAGGGTAAAAACCAGTACCCGGATCAAGCGCCTGGGCTAAACCAAAGCTATCAATCGAGTCGAGATCCAGTACGCCAGACGGCACGTTTTCGTCAGTGCCCTGCTCCTCATCGGTGTAATGGAAGGAAGCCAAAACTGAAGTATCTTCCGACAAATCCCAAGCTGCATGTAAACGCAAGTTCATGGTTTCATGGCCACTATCCTTAGCACCATTGGGGGTAAAATTATTCACTGCGGCCGCTGGACAAGACGTTGTGCTGGCACCTTTGGCACAGGCGTTTTCGACGTAGCCATCACTGTCCTCGTAGTACATTACACCGCGCATTCTGAAATAGTCGTTCACAGGTACGTTCAATATCCCCGTAATACTGAAAAGTTCACCAGCGTCGTCGTAGGTCTCAGCACCAACAATAATTTCGCCTTCAAATTCTTCCGTCGGTTTTTTGGAGGTGATATTCAACGCGCCGCCAAGCGCATTACGACCAAAGAAGGTTCCCTGGGGACCACGGAGTACTTCTACGCGCTCCATATCTGCCAGGTTGGGGTTCGCTACCTGATTGGGAACTGAGGCGACGCTAAATTCATCGAGATAAATACCAATAGAGTTAACAAAGGCATTTTCACCGGAAACCAGGTTGTTGATCCCGCGTACGGCGATACCCAGGCCGCGACTACCACTTTGCCCGTCCTCGGTAAAACTTACACCCGGAGTGAGAGAGAGGTACTCAGTAGCGGATTTGATATTGCGCTGTTCTAGGTTTTCGCCCGAAAAGGCAGTAACACTAATGGGGACCTCTTGCAGGTTTTGCTCTCGGCGTTGCGCCGTGACGATAATCTCTTCCAACACTGCGCCCGACTCTGCGAAGACAGGCACTGTGTTAATGACTGCCGCGGATAGTAGCGACAACTGCAATAATATTTTAGCGGTATTACGCATGAGTGTAATCCTTCGTTTTAGTTATATTTTAGCTGTTTGAGATAATGCGTAGCTGTCTCTAATATACCAACCATTTGCGAGCAACCCCACATTATACTGGCGATAACGTAATTAATTCACCCAACCTGTTCATCTCTGACCTCGCTGGGTTTCGCCCACTACTGCTTCGCCCACTACTGAACAGTAGATTGACCTTTAAGCTGATTCTCCCCAGGCAACCTAATTAGATCCTGTTAATTGAATTAATACAATTAATTTTTTCTTATGATTTAATTTTCATTTTTTGTAAAATTTTCATATCTAATTGTTTTAGAAAGAAAAATTAAAGCACATTCAAATAGCATAGATTTTCAGAAACTCATTAATCCCATTATAAAGATACAATTGTCACGCAACAGACCAGCGCTATAGCCCCCGGCACGAAAAATTGCCCTGCGCGCGATCCACTCATGCTAGCCCAGCACTGCAGTCACGGTTACGCCAATAAAGGTGCCAATGACATAGCCAAAGACCCCACACATAATTCCCGGGGTAACCAGATGCTTCCAGCCCTTGGACGTGGCGATGGCAGCGGTTACCGCCGGCCCCACCAGAGCGGCAGAGGAGGCGACAATCGCCTCTGCCATATCGACTTTCATCACCCGCGCGGCAAACAGCACAAGGGCCAAATGAATAATGATGATAAGCATGCCATACACAAACAGATGGAAGGCCGATGCGATAAAAGAAATCGCATCGGTGCCGGCTCCCACAGCGACAAAAAACAAATACATCAACAACATGCCTAATTCAAAATCACCCTTCAACCCAGCCATTTTCCCTGGAAAGGCGTTGGCCACCGCGATAGTGAGAACCGTAATAAAAAGTATGCTGTATTGGGTAAGCTGCAACCACTGGGCTATCGACTGCGCCAGGGCACAAATAATAAAACTCAACGCCAGGGCACCGCTGATATGGGTGAGCTGCAGTGTCGGTGTCTCGTCTTGCCCTGGCTCTATCGGCAGCACCCGCGCTGACTTGTCGACCTGGGTAGGAACCATCCGCTTGATTAGTCCGACTGATGGAATGGCAATGAGCAGCATAAGCGCCGACATACTGACAACACTGCTGGCGCTGATCGCCACGCTAAATTCCTGCGTCGTCATTTCCACTGCCTGCGAGACAGCCAGGACATTAACTGCTCCACCAATCCAGCCACCGGTATAAACACCGGCCACCTTCGGGCCTATCTCGCCCAGGTCCATTATATAAAAACCAATTACCGCCCCGGCGACGGTCGCCATACTGGCAATACAGAAGAAGATCATTACACCGCCGCTTTCACGAAAAATACGCCGCAAATCTCCTTTGAGCAATAACAGGGGTATGGCAAGTGGCACCAAAGACCCACCCACAAAATCATAAGTCGGACTGCTAAAAGGGATTATCCCGGTATTGGACAACAGCATGGATACACCCAGCGCCCAAATAACACCCGAGGTTTTTTTACCTATAGGTTTGGTATCGATAAGAAAAGCCAGCCAGGCCACGCAAAATAAAATTGCACCCAGGGCAAATACATTATCTGCAGGTATCAATGACATCGTCTCACTCCAGTGTAATCTGATCGAAAAGTACAGCCATGGTATTTTCTGTGTTTGTCTGGATCAGGTCTTGGGCCGACATCTTCAAGGGGTGTAATCAATGCAGCACATCCTCAACCTCGAGGGCGAAATGAACAATCGCCCCCGTCTCGTTTCAGCTCAGCGAGCTTTACTATTTCAATGAACCTACTCTCGCCGAAGCTCAGATACATACCGATTAACTCGTCCAGCATATTACAAAACTCAAATAGCCTTCTGGCATCCAGTGACGCGTAGAAGGCGACGCTCGCTTCAAGATCAACGGATTCGATACGCATCTGAGCCAGGCGAACAACTGCGCTCATGACCTAGTTACCTTGGGTGCCGATAATCCCTCGCTCCACCATTGAGCTCCCCCGGCCAGGCGAAGAGACGCATCGCGCTCGGTGTCGCTTTGTCCATGTACAGTAGCCAGCACCCTCGATGCCAAATCATCCGCAACCCACCGCAGCTGACTGCCATCGGAATCCGCTATGGTCAACAACAGCTTCGCCACTACCGCCGGGTCCGTCGCGTCGGGCAAGCCATCGCGGACTTGCTTCAGTTTCCACTCAACCAACTCCCGATAGACAGAATCTAACGGATAGTCCGGAGGCAGAACCTCATCACCGTCGAGCTGCGAGGCGCCTGATGTGCGAAATATTTTCGTTGCATATTGACCGCCAAGCACAAGCGCCAGCCGGATACCGTAGCGATCAACCTCATGGCGCAGAGCCTCTGTGGCGCCCTCCAGCGCAAACTTACTGGCGCTGTAGGCAACATCACCAGCCAAACCCGCCACTCCCGAGAGGGAGCTAATCATAATAATGTAACCACTCTCCTGTGAGCGCATTTGCGGCAAGACCGCACGGCTTAACAGCAGCGGGCCAAAGAAATTGGTTTCCATGACCGCTCTGGTCTGAACCTCGGAAAGATCCTCCCAGGCGCCCGGGTGCAAAATACCGGCATTGTTAATCAACAGATCAACACGTCCCGACTCAGCAACAATCGCCTCGAAGAAAACTGAAAAGCTCGCGCTGGCGGTAACGTCGAGAAATTTGATTCGAATATCGAGCTTTTCTTCAGCTCCCTTTTGAGCAAGTGAAGCAGCGCTCTCAGGATTTCGGACACAGGCGTAAACACGGTCGCCTCGGCGTGCAAAGGCCAGTGCACTGTCATAGCCAACACCCGAACTACAGCCTGTAATTACAACGATTGCCAAGGCGAATCACTCATCCCTGGAGAAATGACTATGGTTAGAATCGAGCATTTCCACCGTCAAACTGTAGGCCGATTTAACCTTGCGCGCGGCAATCGCCCAGGCAATTTGGCGATGCCGTTCAAGATCTTTTTGATCAATCTCGTCCGAAACCGCCCCCCCACGCCTAAAGTGCGCCTTTAAGTAGGCGGCAATCGCGTACTTGAAATGATTCAGGACCTCATTATGGGACGCTTTCAGAATCGCGGAATGGAACAGGATATCGGCATCCAAACGCGCCTGCCTGTCCTCGCCACTGCCCGCCATGGTGTCATAGGCTGACAAGATAGTGGCCACATCTTCCTTGGTGGCTCGCACAGCAGCCAACTCCGCCGCCTTGGGCTCTATAATTCCACGCATCTCGATGAGATCAAGCATGAATTTTTCAGTGGCGATATCCGGATCTGAATGCCAACGAAGGACATCGGGGTCCAACATATTCCACTCGCCCCGCGGACGCACCTTGGTACCGCTGCGAGGCGCCGTGGAAATAAGACCCTTGCCGCTGAGCACTTTCACAGCTTCTCTGAGAGCATTGCGGCCCACCTCGAGACTGTCCGCCAGATCTTGCTCAACGGGCAGAACTTCACCCTCCTGATATTCACCCGCGGCCATGCGAAAGCCCAGTATGTCCACCACCGCTGGCACCTGTCCCCTCGTGGACTTCTTGGAACTCATCAAGTTCTTCTCTGATCATTACTAAAGTCAGCTCAGTGTACACAACTATTATGGGATTAAATAGACTAAATGTTTTGGCCATCTATGATTATAACTACCGAAGCATGCACCTTTAATTGAAATTAAAATCGATTTAAGCCTAGTATATTCGCTATCTTTGTATTTTTTTGGCAATTACTTGCAAATTTCATTAATGGGATTAATAATGCTGCCTCACTTAGGAGATCCCATGTCTGACTATGATGTCATCATCGCCGGCGCCGGCCACAATGGCTTAATTTGCGCGGCTATGCTGGTTAAAAATGGCCTCAAGGTTTTGGTCCTTGAGCGCAACGAATGGGTGGGCGGCGGGGTACTCACCCGCGAGTTGACCCTGCCCGGTTTTAAGCACGACCCTTTCGGCTCCTCTCACGTCTGGATTCACCTCAACCCTGACTTTCAGAAGCTTCGCCCCGAACTGGAGAAACACGGACTAAAGTACATCTATTCAGATGACCACATTACCGGCCACCCCAACAAGTATGAAGGGCCGGGCATTATTGTCTACAAGGATGTCGACAAGACCTGCGACACCATCGCTGAGTATTCCAAGAAGGACGCTATCCGCTATAAGGAAATATACAATGAGTTTGGTGAAATCCAGGACGGTGTAATAAAAGGTATGTTTGCGCCACCCTCTCCGCCGAGCTACCTGTACCAGGGACTTGAAAACAACCCGGAGGGGCTTCAGCGGCTAAGGGACTACCAGCTTAGTTCGCGGCAGTTCACCCTGAACAATTTCGAAAACGACCATGTCCGTGCTTTCATCCTGGGTTGGGCTATGGCGCCGCAAACACTGCCAGACCAGCTCGGTACCGCCCAAGGTTTTTATGTGATGATTCCCAGCATTCACTACTTCGGCCAATCCATTCCCGAAGGTGGTAGCGGCATGCTGTCCGAGTCCATGAAAAGCTATATTGAAGCTCAGGGCAGTAAGGTGATGACCGGGGCAACCGTGCGCAAATTCATTACCGAGAACGGCGAGTGTAAAGGTGTGCGGCTGGAAAATGGTGATGACCTTTTTGCGCGTCATGCTGTGGTCAGTTCACTAGACCCCTATCAAACCTTCCTCACTGGCTTTGAAGATAATGAGCTGCCCGCCGGTTTCAAGGACAAGGTTCGCGCCTTCACCTTCGGCGATATCTCTATCGCCAGGGTGCACTATGCGCTGGACGAGGTACCGCAATTCAAGAACGGCCCGGAAATGAACAAAACCGCTTATCAACGTATGTTTGGCACCATGGCAGATATTGACAAGCAATATCAGGAGATCTCCGCGGGGCTAGCACCCACAGACCCGTTCTTGTGGACCGCCGCCTGGACCACAATGGACCCAACGCGAGCACCTGAGGGTAAGCACACACTTATCATGGACACCTTTGTTCCCGTGGACTTGGCCAGCGGCCAAAACTGGGAAACTATCGGAGCGCAGTACTGCCGTGACACCTTGCTAGGCCAATTACGCAACTACACCACCAACATGACAAACGACAATATTCTGGCCGAATATGTTGAAACCGGGCCGACTTTAGAGCGCGCTAACCTGTGCTTCCATCGGGGGGTGACCACAGGCGGCGAACGCACGTTGTCACAAATGGGTGCCTTTCGGCCCATTCCCAACTATGCCAATTACCGCGGGCCGGTAAAGAAGTTTTATATGACCGGACCCTCCTGCCACCCAGGTGGCGGCATCAACGGCATGGGCACTATAGCCGCCAATGAGATTTTATTGGATATGGGTGTCATTGAAGAAGATGACGATTTCGATTTTTAAGCCGCGACTTCCAGTTCCTGGGTTACGGCACCGATTAAACACATGGAAATTACAATGAGAGACCGAATAGAACCTTATACAGCGCTAATCGTTCAGCCTGAAGTGACTGTCGTAGAAGACCGGGAAGGTATTCAGAAGAACCTCGACCGGGTGATCAAAATGATCCACTTTGGTGTCGGCTATTTCTGGGAAGTGCCGGTGCGATTGGTCATCCTACCCGAGTATTTCATGCAGGGGGTGGGTACACCGGGCAAAGGTGAAAGCAAAATTGAAGACCAGATGAAAAAGGCGGTAACCATTCCGGGGCCGGAAATTGACCAGCTCGGCGCAATAGCCAAGGAATACGGCCTATACATATGCGGCGGTGGCGTCGTAGAGCAGGTTCCCGAATTTCCCGATCGCTGGTTCAACACCAATTTCATCGTCGGGCCCAGCGGCGAGGTTGTATTGAAGTACCACAAATGGCACATCAACGCCTCATTGGGTCTGGGCACCAGCCCCCACGATATTTTTGATGAATATACAGCCCATTTTGGCGGCGGTATAAAAGATCTGTTCCCGGTTATCGACACTGAAATCGGCAAGTTGGGAACCATGACTTGCCACGACGGTTGTACCCCGGAGGTTTCCAGGGCACTGGGTTACAACGGTGCAGAAATTATTTGTCACCCCGGCGCTATTCAGGAAGTGGAAGGCGTGTCAGAACCCTGGGATTTTTGGAAATTTACCCGACGCACCAGGGCCCACGACAATATGTGTTATTTGCTCGGTGCTAACTGGGGCAGCGTGAACTACGAGTACTACCCCAAGGCATTCTGCCCTGGCCACTCTTTTGCCATTGACTATACTGGCATGCTGCTGCGCGAAGCACCCTACCCCGCGGAGCAGGTGCTTTCAGTGACTATTGATATTGAAGCCCTGAGACACTATCGCACCCGCACTAATCACAACTGCTGGATCGATGTGCGCACCGAGGGCTTCAGGGAAATGTATACCAACCCCATCTACCCGCCCAACCGCTTCCCCTCCGGTAAGCCACCCAGGGCCCTGGTCGATAAAATATCGATCTGCAAGGAAGTATTTGACGACCTGTACGCCCGCGGTCAGTTCACACCGCCCCACGGTTACGAGCCCGAAGACATTTCCAAACTACTGGAAAAACGTATTGCCTACGCCCAGGAGACCGGGCGACTGAAAAAGAGTTAATGCCATGAAAGTGAAAAGTAAACTGGCCGATATCGATTTTGAATTCGGGCGTTTTGAATACAAGAAAGACCACCTGATTGTGCACAGCCACAAAAGCCAGGCCATGCAGAGCAAGGTATATATCAGCCCGGATGACGTGTTATCGGCACTAGGCAAGGCACTGGTCAATCCCATGGTGTGGGTCTACTTAATCGGCTTTCCGTTTTTTTTTATTCGCTACCGCCGGCGTCACGCTAAAAAGCGCGCGGCCATGACAAACACTTAAGGAACAAAATCAATGACAGTCATGACTGGCGCAGAAGCCATCATAAAATCACTTTCGGTTAACGGGGTTGATACCGTTTTCGGTCTGCCCGGAGGGCAACTCGACTATTTGTTTGACGCCATGTACAAAGAAGGCGACAACATACGTCTGATTCACACCCGACACGAACAGGGCGTCGCGTATATGGCCTACGGCTATGCCAGGTCTACCGGCAAGGTTGGCGTTTATACGGTGGTGCCCGGACCGGGCCTGCTCAACTCCGCGGCCGCCCTGTGCACAGCCTGGGCGAACTTCACGCCTGTCATGTGTATCTCCGGCCAAATCCCCTCCACGGCGATCGGTAAAGGGTACGGCGACCTGCATGAAATTAACGACCAGTTGGGGATGATAAGCCATATCACCAAATGGGCGGAACGAATTGATCATCCCAGTCTTGCGCCTGACCGTGTGCAAGAAGCCTTCAAACAACTCACAACGGGCAGCCCTCAGCCTGTCGAAATAGAAATGTCTATGGACATTATGGCGCTGCAAGCAGAAGTGGAGTTACTGCCGGCAATCTCTGATTACCCGAGGCCGCCGATCGATCCTGCACAGATTACCGAGGCGGTGAAAATATTGGTCAATGCCAAAAAACCGCTGATCTATGTCGGCTCTGGCGCGCTGGAAGCCAGCAGGGAAATCCGGGCCCTGGCAGAGGCATTGCAAGCCCCGGTGGTCGCCTTCCGCGCGGGCAAAGGCGTTATCTCATCTGAACACTACCTGAGCGCCAACCACCCCATGGGGCATCGCCTCTGGGGCGAGGCAGACGCAGTACTGGCCATCGGCACCCGGCTGCATTGGCCCCTGGTAATGTGGGGCAAAGACGATGAGCTTAAACTGATACGTGTCGATATCGACCAGGTGCAGCTCGAACGTATCTGTAAACCAGAGCTGGGCATTGTCGGTGACGCAGCGGACGTCTCTGCGGCGATTTCAGCGGCGCTGGCCGATACCGACCACCAGCCGGAGTCTCGGGAGCAGGAATTACTCGCTTTGAGAGCTGAAATCGACAAATTAGTGCGATCAAAAGTCGCCCCGCAAATGGCGTACCTGGACGTAATACGCGAGGAGTTACCCCGCGATGGGATTTTTGTTGACGAGGTGACACAAGTAGGCTTCGCCTCCTGGTACGGTTTCCCGGTCTACGAACCACGTCAACACATCAGCGCGGGCTACCAGGGTACTCTGGGCTTCGGCTACGCCACTGCGCTGGGTGTTATGGCAGGCAATATGGACAAGCGAGTTATCCAGATCAGCGGTGACGGCGGCATTATGTTTAACATTCAGGAGATATCCACCGCCGTGCAGTACCAGCTGCCCCTGGTAACCATCATTTTCAACGACAGCCGATTTACCAATGTACAGCGTCAGCAAAAAGAGTGGTTTGACGGCAGGGTGATTTGCTCCGATCTGCACAACCCTGATTTCGTAAAACTGGCGGAAAGTTTCGGCGCTGCCGGCTTTGCTGCACACGATGCCGAGTCTCTGCGGGCTGCCATTCGCCTGGCATTTCTGGAGGAAGGCCCCTCTATCATCGAGGTAACGGTGGAGGAGTTTTTCCCACCGCCCTGGCCCTTTCTGATGATGCCGCAAAACCGCAAGGAGGTTTGCAAGTGAGTGGCCCACAGGCCCGACCAGGTGTTATGCGGCTGTCACCCTACCAGCAGGGACAAAGTGCTATCGAAGGGATTAGCAACCCAATCAAGCTGTCCTCTAATGAATCCTCCCAGGGACCTTCACCGCTGGCTATAGAGGCCTATCAGCAGGCAGCATCGCAACTCAACCGCTATCCCGATGGCAGCCAGAGTGCGCTGCGCGAGGCTATTGGCGAGACCTACGACCTGAACCCCCAACGCATTATCTGCGGCAACGGTTCCGATGAACTGATCCAGCTGATGGCAAGGGCCTATGTGGGCGACGGGCAGGAGGCGCTGCTGTCAGAGAACGGTTTTATAATGAGCAATATTCACTGCACAGCCCAGGGTGCCGAACTGGTCATTGCAGCGGAACGCAATTATCAGGTCGACGTGAACGCCATGCTAACGCTGGTCAGTGATAAAACCCGCTTTTGCACTATCGCCAACCCGAACAACCCAACCGGAACTTATATTGACGGCAGTGAGCTGCGCCGCTTGCATGCCGGCCTACCGGATAACTGCCTGTTTTTGATCGACGAGGCCTACGCTGAATATGCTACCGCCGAGGATTACGATACCGGCATCGCCCTGGCAGACGAATTCGACAATGTCGTTGTCACACGCACTTTTTCCAAAATATACGGCCTGCCCTTCCTGCGAATCGGCTGGGCCTATTGCTCAGCTGGCATCGTCGATCTGGTACAACGCATTCGCACGCCCTTCAACACCAACGGCGCGGCCATGGCCGCCGCCACGGCAGCGGTCAAGGACACTGCCTATATCGAGGAAATTCGAACGCATAATGCTAGCTGGCGCGAACGCATCAGCCGCACCCTGACGGAAATGGGTATTGAAGTCATACCGAGTCAGGCAAACTTCTATCTCTTGAGGTTCGCCAAAGACAGCAACAAAAGCGGCGGAGCAGCCGCAGCCTTTCTCCAGTCCCGGGGAATTATTCCACGCCCGGCCAGCGGCGCAGATGAGTTTCTGCGCATTACTATAGGCGTGGACCATGAAAACGAGGCTGTTCTACGTGCACTAAGCGACTACATGGACGCGCCCTGATGTCCAACACCTTCCCACCTTCTCTCGTGGTGGCGGCTCGACTAGCTTGCTTAAATCCCACGGCGCCGTGGACATTTTCATCGGCCAGGTAATGATCAGAGAATTTAACCTAGCTATTTCCGAGAATACTCTGAACGAGGTCTACGCCAGGGTGGAGCGCTATCCCTGGCAGGCTCTGCCCGACAATAGCGGCTGGGATTTAGGTGCCGATACAGCCTATATGAAGGAACTCTGCCGTTATTGGGTGAGCGATTTTGACTGGTACCGGCATGAAAGAGCGATCAACCGGTTTGACAACTTTATCGCCCGAATTGATGATATTGATATTCATTTTATCCATGAAAAGGGCAGTGGCCCGAAGCCCCAACCCTTGCTGATCAGCCATGGTTGGCCCGGATCCGTGGTCGAGTTTCTCGAAGTCATAGAGAAACTGGCCCACCCGGAGCGGTTTGGTGGGAACATTGACGATGCGTTTGATGTGGTGGCGCCGTCTCTACCCGGATTCGGTTTTTCCGGTGCACCTCCTGCACCCATAGGCCCACGACGAATAGCTTCTATTTTCAATGATTTAATGACCGGGCAGTTAGGTTATAACGGTTATCTGGCTCAGGGTGGAGACTGGGGCGGCACCATTTCCAACTGGCTCGGTTATGATCACGCCGGTTCGTGCCAGGCAATTCACCTGAATATTCTCACCATGCGCTTGCCTGATGGACCACAGACCATCGCAGAGCAAGCCTGGCAGGTCCAGTTTGAGCAGCAACAGATCCTGCAGGAAGGTTATCGGACCCAACAGGCAACCAAACCCCAGAGCCTCAGTTTTGCCATGATGGATAGCCCTGTCGGTATAGCAGCCTGGATCGTGGAAAAATTTCATGCCTGGTCGGATATTGACGGTGACGATATCGAAAGTGTTTATTCAAAAGACACCCTGCTGGCAAATATTATGGTGTACATCCTGACTGGAACCTTTAATACCGCCGCGTGGATTTATTATGGCCGGCGGCAAGAGGGTGGTCGGGTTTTCCCCAGCGATTTCAAAAAAATCAGTGTGCCAACGGCAGCTGCTTTATTCCCAGCCGAAATGTCGACCTGGCCGCCACGCACCTACGTTGAGAGGATGTTTAACCTGCAGCGCTGGACCCAGATGCCAGCGGGTGGCCATTTTGCAGCCTTAGAGCAACCTGATTTGCTGGTAAATGATATCAGGGCGTTTGCAAGAGAGTGTTTAGAGCCTTAGGAATAATTGGGGTCGAAACTTATCTGAGCGTAAAAGAACCAGGTTAACGCCAGTAGCAAAATCGACCAGCTAAACCACATACCAGAGGAAACAACCGGCAATGAAAACATCCCGGCGGCTACGGCGGTGCCGGCAACAATGGTGATTCCTGCGGCCAGCGAAGGGGACTTATCGGCTAGTGGTTGAGGCACCCTAGAATGGTTTCCGTAACGACATCTATTTCTGCGTTGTTGTTGTAAATATGAGGCGACATGCGCAGGCCAGTCGGGCGTGAATCAAAGTGCACGCCGGCGTCGACCAGATTTTGCTCTACTGTGGACTGCTGCTGACCGAAGTTCAATACCGCAGTGCCGCCGCGCAGCCCAGGCAGGACGGGGCAGATTGCTACCTGCTCAGGCAAGCTGTCGAGCAGCCTTTGGTTTAATGCCAGATTGTGCCGGCGCACCTGATCAACCCCAATTTGCGCTATCAGCTTAATACTGTTGGCGGCAACAACGTAGGGTATGACCGAGGGAGTGCCACCCCAGAATCGCAACACACCCTTGGCGTAGCGAAAATCGTGAATATCGAACTCGAAGGGGTCGGCGTGTGAGAACCAGCCTACATCGGTGGGCTGGCATTGATCGATGATATCCGGGTTCACCCACAAAAAAGCGGCGCCGGGACCACCACATAACCACTTTACGCAGGAGCCGAGAACAAAATCTGCATCCCATTGGCTCAGGTCTATTTCAGTAACGCCTACCGACTGGGCAATATCAACAATGGGCATCACGCCGGATTTTCTTGCCAGTGCACAGATGCCAGCGACGTCGACCTTCACACTGGTATTGGATTGAACATGGGTGACAAGGACGCAGGCGCAGCTGCTATCGAGGCGATCGTCCCATACCTGCAGGTCCAGTGGGTCACTGTCAGTGGGGATGCAGCGCAGTTGAAAGCCAGCGCGTTGGGCCTGGTTCAAGACGAAGCCCATGGAGGGGAAGTCCTGTTCGTTGTAGACAATAACGTTGCGGCCAGCGGTGTGGGGCACGGCCGGTAATAATTTGCTGAGCGCGCCGGAGAGATTGGTTTGCGGGCATATATCCTGCCACGATGCATTCAGCAGCAATGCAGTGGCTTTACGAAATTCGTCGATCTGTTCAATCCAGCGGGGCCACAGGTCGTTAGTCATGGTTTGCCAGGGTTCGATAAACCCGGCCTGCACCTGCTGGTAGGCAGAAACGGGCGGCCGGCCCACCGAGTGATTGAGCAGGTAAATGCCTTCCTCTAATGTGCTGAATTTGTCGGCGTGCATCGTCTACTACCGGAGACTGGCGCGCAGTCGATCGTAGTCTGCGTAGCGCGATGGAATGTCGTCGCGGCGGGCGGCATCGGGTTGCGCGGCCGTGCGCAGGTCACGCAGTTTTTCCAAAGCGCTGATCAGCACCGGTAAAGGCGGACCGCTGGCGGTGATGTTTTTCAGGCGCTGCTCAGGTAATGCGGTTGACGGCCGCTCGATAAACTTACCAACTAGCTGCTCGTGATGCTGCGCGGCGGTTTCACCATGCGCCTCGCAGACTTCCAGAAACAGGGCGGTATTGCGCTGGTACCAATCCTGGTCAGTCTGGTTGTTGCTGGCTGCCAGGAAGCTGTCCAGTAAACTGGTCTGGCGCATAACTTCACGCAGTCGCTGCTGGTCATAAGGCATCATGTACAGAAGCTTGTCTACCAGCAGCTGAGAGTAAGAGGTGTTGTTGGCGCTGCACAGGCCCAGCAGGATATCCAGTTCATTGATACCCGCGAAATCGCCGGCATTGGCACCGCGGTATTCGTGTTGCCCGACCCGGTAGGGTTTGTAATAGGGGCGTACGCAGTAAAAGAAGCGCTGGGTATCCAGGTGCTCAAACAATTGCTCGTTAATCTTTACCACGTCCTGCAACGCCAGCTTTACGTCCATTAACAGGTGGTAGCTAACCGGGTGAGATATACCCAAAGGCAGTACACGTACCAGTGCATCCGCGGCGCGCTTGAAAGCGAAGACACCACGGGTGTTGTATTCAATAAACAGGTATTCGTCTGGCAGCGAGGTGAAACTCTTGTAATGGCCGTTCAGCGACGAGTTGTGTGTGGTCAGGTGGCTGGTGGCAAAGCGCGGCGTAACGTTCAGGGATGAACCCAGGTGCATGGCCAGACCAGAGGCTTCCGCCAGGGGTGAGCTGGTTTCCCGGGACGGTTCGGTAATGTCGTGGCGGCGGCACGCAGCCATATACAGGCCGACATTACCGAGTAGATCAAAGGCCTGGTCGAAACCTTCGTCGGTGTTGCCCTCATTTAGCAGGTCTGCGATAAAGCCCCGGCCCTCTTCCACCAGTTGGGTTTTGGTAGCCGTACCCACGTCCTCTACCGCAGACTTGTCCTGCTGGGCGAAGTAGGTTTCTTCCAGTTCGGTGTTCATCTCAACAAAGGCGCCCCGAATCCACTGGTCGAAGGCATTAACGAAAGTATTCATAGTGGTATCTCCCTGCCTTCTAGTCGGTGACTGCTGTGTGAAATTTCTTCAGCAGGCGCAGTAATTCGTCGCGCTCTGATTGCCCCATTCTGGCCGCGATTTTCTGCTCCAGAAGCAGTACATCCTGTTCCAGCTTTTGCACCAGCGCCTGGCCTTTGCGGGTGACAAAAATCGCGTGGGCGCGGCGGTCGCCGGCATAGGGTTTGCGTTCCACCCAACCTTGGCGCTCACAGTGATCCATAATCGGGACCATGGTAGAACGGTCGAGCTTGACCGAGCCGGCCAGTGTAGTTTGCTTCTGTCCAGGATTATTCCTCACTAGTGCCAGTATCATAAACAGACCCGGTGATACCTGGGTGTTGCTGACTTCACTAAAAGCGCGCTCAGCGAGAATTTGGCCCATGCGCAGCTCTACACCTACCATATCGGGCAGATTACCGAGGTCGAGGCCAAATTCGTCTAGTGCTTTATTCATTTTCCTCACGCTGAAATATATTGTTTGATATCCAACAATTGGATACCCTACTATAACTTCTCAGATGGAGCAACAAGACGTTGCCAGCCAGCAGTGTTAACCCTTGCGGGTTGGCTATAGGATAGGGTGCTATGAAGCAGGAAAATAACAACAAACGGCCCATAGATGAATTAACAGGTTTTGATGTGCTGGAGAACTTTGAGAAGTTTGACCAGCGCAACGATATCTACTGTCGTTCGCAATGGGACCCCGAGGTAATGTCTGCCAAGGCAACGAGCTTCTTCAAGGGTTACTTCATGCCCGACGCACACTCACGCAAGAGCGATGGCTTTAGCCAGCGCGACTACGCCCTGCGCAATGCTACCTGGCACATTACCAATGTACTGCGCGATATTAACCGACAGGAGACTGGCCGCAAGGAGGGTTTCTTTGACCACTTCACTACCCATGACGAAGGCTGGCCGGAGCCCTTCGCTTTCGACAGTGTCGAGCACGCGACCGCAGATGTGCGCAAAGTCGCCGGCTTGTGCGGTGCGGATTTGTTTGGCGTGTGCGAGTACGATGAACGCTGGATGTACAGCGCAATCTTTGATGAGAGCGTGCTCAACAGCAAGCCGTTGGATATACCCCAGGACCTGCCTACCGTCATTGTGGTTGGCGAATCGATGGATGTGGATTTGACCAAGACCGTGCCCTCAGCACTGGCAGGCAGCGCCACCGGGCTAGGCTATTCCTATGACGCACTAACCCTGTTAACCCTGGCCCAGTACATTCGCAACCTTGGCTATCGCGCCTACGCCACTATGAATGATTCATCGCTGGCGATTCCACTGGCGGTACAAGCCGGGTTTGGCGAAGTAGGACGCCACAGTCTGTTGATTACCGAAGAATATGGGCCGCGCTTGCGTCTGGGGCGTATCTTTACCGATTTACCGCTGGCGCATAGCCAGCCTAAGAAATTCGGGGTAAAAGCCTTCTGCGATATTTGCGATCGCTGTGCCAGCGGTTGCCCGCCGAAGGCGATCCCGTTCGAGAAGCCATCAACGACTGTACACAACCGCTCCAACCTGATCGGTGTATCCAAGTGGACGGTAGATGCGGAAAAGTGTTTTAAATTTTGGGCCAATCAGAATACCGATTGTTCTATATGTATAAGGGTGTGTCCCTATAACCGCGACTACACTCGATGGTATAACCGCTGGTGGAAAAAACTGGCTGGCACGCCCCTGCGCAAACTAGCGCTATGGCTGGATGACAAAATGAACGACCGAGGTAGGCATAAATCTTCCTGGTGGTGGGGGCGGGGCGAGCGTTCGTGAACAGGGAGCGGGAAATGCCAGGTAAATTTTTGATGGTGGTATTGGCGCTGTGCCTGACCGCGTGCGATAGCCCACAGCAAGCTGTC
>JABJED010000242.1 GCA_018665025.1 Gammaproteobacteria bacterium | reverse complement strand
CCGGACACGGTATAATCGCCATAGTGGACCATAGAGGCAACGAGCGCTGCGTCCGCTTTACCTTCGGTTAGGACCTCAAGCAAGTGCTCCGGTTTCCCGGCCCCACCGGAGGCAATGACCGGAATTGAAACCGCTTCAGAGATCATTCTCGTCAGGTTAATCTCATAACCTTCCCGGGTTCCATCTGCATCGATCGAATTAACAACCAGTTCACCCGCACCTAGTTCTTCACCCTTGAGCGCCCATTCCAGCGCATCGACACCCATAGGGGTGCGTCCGCCATTGATAATGACTTCGTAGCCACTCGGGAACTCCCTCGAAGTTTCGACCCTTAAAATATCCATCGAGAGCACGGTGTTTTGAGCACCAAACGCATGCGCACACTCTGCAATCAATTCAGGGCGCTTGACCGCAGCAGAGTTCACATTGATTTTTTCTGCGCCGGCCCAGAGCAATTTGTTGGCATCTTCAACCGTTCGCACTCCGCCACCGACCGAGAAAGGAATGTAAACCTGTTTCGCCACCTGTTCCACAACATCCAGCATGATGTTCCTGGCATCGCTGGAAGCTGTAATGTCATAAAACACCAGTTCGTCCAGGCCATCCTCGTAGTATTCCCGGGCTTTCAACACAGGGTCACCAATGTCTTTCGTGTCAACAAACTTGACGCTCTTGGCCAGCTTGCCATCTCGCACATCCAGACAGGCAATGATCCTCTTACTTAGCATGTCGCATCCCAATGTTTAAATGCACCAAGCAGCTTTAGACCCAGCGCACCACTTTTCTCCAGGTGGAACTGAGTGGCAAACAGGTTTTCCCTGGCGATCACAGAACAGAATGTCTTGCCACCGTATTCTGTGGTTCCTACCATATGATCACTGTTGACTAGCCGAGCAAAATAGCTATGGACGAAATAGAACTCATCCCCTGACTGAATGTTTTTCAACATCGGGTGTGGTCGATTGATCGTCAATTCATTCCAGCCGATATGTGGCACCTTAAGGGATCTATCGGAGAACTCGAATCTTTCGGACGCTCCTTCCACTAGCCCAAGGCAGGTTTTGTCGCCTTCCTCGGTATGCTCAAGCACAATCTGCAAACCCAGACAGATGCCCAGCAACGGTTTCCCTGTTGCATAGAAAGATTTTATTGCCTCATCAAGCCCTCGGTCGCAAAGGGTATCCACGGCACTCTCCGCCGAACCTACACCCGGAAAAATCAATTTGTCTGCAGCCGCTACGATAGCCGGATCAGCCGATATCTCGGCGTCCATACCGACATACTGACAGGCACGCTGAACACTGCGTACATTACCTGCATCATAATCCACGATGACCAGCATAGAGACTCCACTAAAAGAGCGCGCATTATACCCTCACGGTTTTGGCATTACAGTGCTGGATGAAGCATAAGCATACATTTTGATTGAGGTTTATCAGGCGCGACATTACAGCGTATCGCCCAAACCTTACCAATGGCCGTTCTCGTTCTGCCCAGATTCAAAGAATGCAGTAGAGGTGCAGTAGAGGTGCAGTAGAGGTGATGACTTGATACCATCAAGTCATCGTAAAATGGAAGAAACAATATGCGATTACCAGCACTGGTGATGGTTCTATTCCTGCTTGGCGGCTGCCAGGAGGCATCTGAATCGAACAGTTCCCTCACAGCCCATGATTCTGATAAGCCAATTCTGGCAGTGCCGACATCCGCTGGCCCGCGGGGAGAAAAGCACGCCCTGTTTGGTGACTTGCACGTACACACCATGTACTCATTTGACGCTTTTGTGATGGGCACATTGGCATCGCCTGACGCCGCCTATGACTTTGCAAAAGGCGGCGTATTAACACATCCGGGCGGGTTCGACATGCAATTGGATGTGCCCTTGGACTTCTACGCCGTCACGGATCACGCTTTCTATCTAGGCGCGTTACGTAGCATGACGGTTGAGGGCAATGCGCTGTACGAACATGAACTTGCTGAGGGCGTTCGCAACCTGTCTGATGAAAAATCCCGGGGGGCGGCGTTCGCCACAATGCTTGCGTTTCTTCTCTCAGAACGCCGTGCAGAACTCATTGACCCTGTGTCTTCAACCAGTGCGTGGGATGATATTAAGGCCGCCGCGAATCGCCACAATGATCCCGGTAAATTCACAGCTTTTCTGGGATATGAATACACCTCATCAGGCGATGCGTTTGAAAATCTACACAGGAACGTCATCTTTAAGGGGGATACTGCGCCGGACTTGCCATTTTCAAGACTGGACTCCAGGAACCCTGAAGAGTTGTGGCGCTGGATGGATGAGCAACGCCTCGCCGGATACGAGTCGCTGGCGATGCCCCACAATTCAAATGGTTCCAACGGCTGGATGTTTAGTCTGACAGATTTTGATGGCAAACCACTCGATAGTGACTACGCGGATCTGCGTATGCGCAATGAGCGCCTGGTAGAAAATTCGCAAATTAAAGGCACTTCAGACACTCACCCTGCTTTGTCACCCAATGATGAATGGGCAGACTTTGAAATAATGAAAGTCAGAATCGCCTCGAACCTGGCAAGCCAACCACAGGGCAGTTACGTGCGCGAAGCACTACGAAACGGTATCGAATTTCAGGCGAAGAAGGGTTTCAATCCATTTAAGTTCGGCGTGATTGGCTCAAGCGACACACACAATGCATCTTATGCCGGCGCCGAAGATAACTACTGGAGCAAAACTGGCAGGCTGGATGATGAACCCGTTGAACGCGGCTCAGTTCCGCTGGCACAACCCGCAGAAGATGGTTCAGCGTACCTTAAGACTTACCGAAACCAGTGGAGCGCCGGTAGCCTGGCTGGTGTCTGGGCAGAGGAAAACACCCGTACAGCTATCTACGACGCATTGCATCGCAAGGAGACATTTTCAACTTCCGGTACCAGACTTCAGGTTCGATTCTTCGCCGGCTATGACCTGCCAGCACCAGATGCCAATGACTTAATTAACAAAGCCTACGCTGGCGGTGTCCCTATGGGCGGCGAACTTGTGGCAGAGGCAGGCCAATCACCGAGCTTTTTGGTATGGGCGTTACAGGACCCCAATAAATCCGCGCTGCAGCGGGTGCAAATTATTAAAGCCTCGGTGCGTGACGGGAACTCCTCTGAGAAGGTTTTTGATGTCGCCTGCTCCGATGGAGCAAAGGTAAATCCTCAGACGCACCGCTGTCCCGATAACGGTGCCAGAGTAGATCTCACAAATTGCACCGTCAGCACGGGGGTTGGTGATCCCGAAATGCTTGTACGCTGGGTCGACCCGGAGTTTGTCGAATCCGAGCACGCAATATACTACGTACGGGCGCTGGAGAATCCAGTTTGTCGATGGTCAACGTGGGATGCACTGCGGACCGGCGTTGAACCGAATCCTGCACTGTCTGCGACTATCCAGGAGCGGGCCTGGACTTCTCCGATTTGGTTCAGCCCAGCCTCAGAGTAGGCATGATGAGTTGGCTTCGTGAACCGGTTCTGTGGTTTTGTTTGATCGGAGCATTGCTGTTTACCGCCAATCATCTGCAACAGACGGATCGTATTGTTATTGATGATGCGGTGCGCGCTCGTATCTCTGCGCTATGGCAAGCACAAATGAATCAGCCGCCGACGGAACCTGAACTACAATCATTAGTTGATGCCTGGCTCCGGCAAGAGGTGTTGTACCGTGAAGCAGTGCGGCAGGGACTGATGGAGGATGACGATATTGTGCGCCGCAGACTTGTACAGAAGCTGGGCTTTCTACATCAGTTTTCCGAAGACACACCTGTGAGCCAATCTGAACTCGACGCTTATTATCAGGCGAACATTAAGCGATACACGCTGCCACAGCGATACAGTTTCAAACAGATTTATCTGTCGAATCCTTTATCGGTTGCATCTGTTCACTCCAGTCTGTTGGCCGGTGAGGACTGGCAAGGCCTGGGTAGTGCCACGCTATTACCGCGGACTTACTTGTCTAAAAATGCGCGTGAAATTACTGTTTTATTGGGGGCCGAGTTCGCATCGCAATTAGCAGAACTAGTAGCCGCGAGTTGGACAGGTCCTTATAAAAGCAGTTATGGCCACCATCTGGTTTATCTCGAGGAACGCATTGCACCCGAGGCAACCCCACTTTCCTACATCACGACAAAAGTTCGCGCAGATCTGGTCAGGCAGAAATCCGAAAAAGCCGCCGATGCCCTCTATAGGCAACTACTCAAACGCTATGACGTGGTCCATCGTTAGATGAGATGGCTCGTTTTATTGATGTGCGTGTTCTCCTGCCGATTGTTTGCTCATGAAGTTCAGCCTGCGGTATTGCAGTTGACCCAGGCTGGTAATGGTGTCGATTGGGAAGTCCTGTTTAAACACCCACACAAACAATCACGGATAGGAGGTGGCTCGGCCTCTTTAAAAGCATTCGATCTAGCGGTGATCACCAATTGTGTTGCATCCAAGGGGCGCCAGCGCACTAGCGGTGTGATGCTCGAGCAAAGGTTTACGCTGGAATGCATCGATGCGCCGCTGTCAGTGATGAGCATCGATGGTATTGAGCAGACATTGGTCGACGTTATCGTTACCGTGAACTACGGACAAGCGGCCACAACCCGTTACCTGTTGAATGCACGCCAGCCAACCATCGAATTTTCATCTGACCCCGCCGTGCCGATTTTCCTGTTACTTGGGATTGAACATTTACTACTCGGTTTTGATCATGTGTTGTTTGTGCTGGTACTTTTGTATCTCGTGCCTGGTTGGAAAACCCTGCTTGGCGTGGTGACAGCATTCACCGTTGCCCATTCGCTGACGCTTGGTTTGTCAGCATTTCAGTTAATCACCATACCTCAGGCGCCGGTTGAGGCTCTTGTCGCTCTTAGTATTGCGCTGCTGGCGCGAGAAGCGTTATCTTCAAAGCGCACGCTGATACACGCCCAACCGTGGTTAGCAGCATTTGCATTCGGCCTGCTGCATGGCCTGGGGTTTGCGGGCGCATTGTCAGCAATTGGATTACCGGATGAAAATGCAGTTGGCGCATTGTTCCTGTTTAACGTTGGCATCGAGCTTGGACAACTGGCGATCGTCGGCTCGGTGCTTGCTTTGGTTTTCGTGGGCGCCCGATTTGGCCTAAAAGTGACGTTGCATTCATGGCAGCCCATGGGGTTAATGCAAGTTCCTTTGTATCTGGTGGGTGGGATATCTACGTATTGGTTTGTTGAGCGATGTGCACAGATAGTGGGTTAGTGGGGCATTCCACAGGCTTAACAGCCACGTCTTCACAAACCAGTATTTCATTTTGTATCACAATAGTGATACAGTTTGTATCATGAAAATAAGCGTTCAAACCAACATTGCAGCACCAGTCTTCCAGCAAATTGTCGACCAGGTCCATTTCGCTATTTCTGCCGGTGAATTATTGCCTGGTGAGCGCCTTCCCAGTATCCGCACTGTAGCAACGGAGCTCGGCATTGCGCCAAATACCGTGGCCAAGGCTTATCGCCAGCTGGAATTTCGCGGCCTGATAACCGCGCACGACCGTTCAGGTTACTCGGTTATGGCAGCAGTACCCGACAGCCGCTATCAGGCCAGAGGTGTAAGCGCGGACAAAACGGAAGTCCATAACGCCGTGGATAAACTTGAGCAGGGCCTTTTCCCAGGAGCGTTCTGCAAAGTGACCGAGGACTTCCTTTCCGGTGACCCTGCAAAGTGCAATGTTATTCATGCCGATGGCGCGGGAACAAAATCGATAGTCGCCTACCTTTGGTACAAGGAAACCGGTGATGCTTCTGTCTTTCGCGGCATCGCACAAGACAGTATTGTCATGAACCTGGACGACCTGCTTTGTGTTGGCGTGAACGGCAGAATCCTTATTTCCAATACCGTTAACCGCAACGCACTGAACTGCCCGGGAGAAGTTATTTCCGAGCTCATCGATGGCACTGAAGAATTTCTCGAGTCCATGAGAGAACATGGCATTAACATTTATTCGGGTGGCGGTGAGACAGCAGACGTCGGCGACCTGACAGGAACCCTGGTTGTAGATTCCTGTGCAGTGGCGGTCATGGACAAGGCAGATGTCATCACAAACGATATCACCGCGGACCTTGCGATCATCGGGCTATCTTCCACCGGCCAGGCAAATTACGAACAACACGCCAACAGCGGTATGGGCAGTAACGGCCTGACAAGTGCGCGTCATGACATGCTTTCCTCCCATTACGCCGACAACTATCCTGAGGCTTTCGACGCTAATCTGAACCCTTCACTTGTTTACTGCGGGCCATATCGACTGTCTGACTCACTGCCTGGCAGTGAGTTTACCGTTGGCGAGGCCATCCTTTCACCCACCAGAACCTACGCCCCAGCCATTTATCAACTAAGAGAAGCACTGGGGGATGATATAAAAGGGGTTATTCACTGTTCCGGTGGTGCGCAGACAAAGTGCCTGCGGTTCGGCAACGGCGTGCATTACATCAAGGATAATCTCTTCGACGTCCCGCCTCTGTTCTCCGCGATTCAGGCTGTTTCCGGAACCGGATGGGAAGAGATGTTTAAGGTTTTCAATATGGGACATCGGATGGAAGTTTACCTGCCCGGGACAAAAGTAGATGAAGCAATACGGATTGCATCCGGACTCGGTATCGACGCAAAAGTGATCGGATATACAAAAGTGGCGGATGGCCCCAACGCACTCACACTGACCGATACCGCCGGACGCCAGTTTCGGTACTAGCCAGGATTCAGCTGTTGGTAGCCAATCCAACTCCACAGTATTATCCTATGACACCACCATCGCCGGCTGGACTAGAATCCGGCGTTCGATCTGCTAAGAGGAGTGTTAGCCAATGACCCAGATAGCATTTGAAGAATGCTTGCGAATTCTTGTAGATAAGGAGGGCTCTGACCTTTATTACAGTGTCGGCGCACCTCCGTCCGCCAAGTTTCATGGCACCCTGAATCAGATTTCTGATATTCCCATGCTGCCAGGTGAAGTCGCAGTCATCGCCAACAGTGTGATGAATGAAGATCAGCGAAATGCCTTCGAGGATAACCCTGAGTGTAACCTCGCTATTTCCCGGACTGGCCTTGGCCGATTTCGGGTCAACATTTTCAAACAACGTAATGAATACTCCATGGTCATCCGGCGACTCGGTGACAGCCTGCCAAACCACAAAGACCTGGGACTGCCTCCCGTTCTGCCAAAGCTCATCATGTCCAAGCTGGGTCTAATACTGTTTGTTGGCGGAACCGGTTCCGGTAAGTCTACGTCCATGGCTGCGCTAATTGATTACCGGAACCAAAATTCCAAAGGGCACATCATCACGATTGAAGACCCTGTTGAATTCACGCACCCTCATAAGGGTTGTATCGTCAACCAACGTGAAGTGGGTACTGACACTAACAGCTGGCATGAAGCATTGGCCAACACACTGCGCCAGGCGCCTGACGTGATATTGATTGGTGAGATACGGCACCAGGAAACCATGGAACATGCCATGGCCTTTGCAGAAACAGGCCACCTTTGCCTCTCTACCCTCCACGCTAATAATTCTAACCAGGCAATGAACCGAATAATCAACTTCTTCCCTAAAGAACGTCACACCCAACTTCTAAAGGATCTGTCACAAAATCTGCGAGGCATCATTTCCCAGCGCCTGGTTAAAACAGTCGACGGTAAACGTGCTGCGGCGATTGAAATTCTGCTGGGAACCCCGCGAGCTGCTGACCTTATTGCAAAAGGCGATGTCGGTTCTCTCAAAGAGCTAATGGAGAAATCAGCCGAACAGGGGATGCAGACCTTCGATATGGCCCTGTTCAAACTCTATAAATCAGGGCAAATCACAATTGAGGAAGCATTAAAAAATGCAGACTCCAAGAACAACCTCCGATTGAGAGTCACTCTGGACGCTAAGAAACCTCAGAAAAAAGGCAAAGAAGAAATCAGCCCAGCAGCACCACCCAAAGCAGCCACACCGCCGCGCGCCAAGTTTAACGTGGCGGGGGAGAAACCAGCCAAGGAAGAAGCGCCAGCCGAAGATATAGGAGGGTTCTCCCTACTGTCCATCGAAGAAGAAGAAGAAGAAGAAGAAAACCCATCGGATTAGTTCAGCTTCTCAGACAATGACTGGTAAAAGTTAGAGACGATAGGAAGGGAATACGTCGACTTTCGCGCGACGAAGCGGACAGGCCTGTGAAGGCCTTTTTCCCCAAGGTTGATCAGACAGGATTCCGGCACTTTAAGCGTCTTCGCAACACCAATAGGCACCATCCCGTGACCAAACCCCGCAATAGCCATCTGCGCAACACTGAAAAATGATTCCAGGGAAACTTCCCGCTTAATTCGGAGCTTCCCGACCTCATCCTGGAATGATCTCCAGGCACCCGAATAGTCCTCGATTGTTATGACACCCAACTCGCCGCGGCTGGGAAACGTTATGGGTTCCAGACCCGACGGGATAATGACCATTGGCTCCATGGTAAGGACTTCAGATTGAAGATCGGTATCCAGCGTGTCGGACCCGGTACAGACGCCAACCATGAATTCACCGGAACGAATCCGGTCAAGCACAACCGGTGTCCGGTGAGTGTGGAACACAAAGCTCACTTCAGGCATATCGGTTCTAACCTGGTAAAACACTTCCGGGCCCCAGGACGACAAAATGGCATCCGATACCCCAATAACCAATTCACCCTTACCGCTCGCCACGTCATGGATAAATAAATCCCTCAATTCCGACAGAACCGGAGAGATCTTGTCGACCAGGTGCTGGCCGTGTTGGGTAAGCTCGACTCGCCGGCCCTTCTTCTGGATCAGCTTCCGATTGTAGTAACGCTCAAGCGTAGAGATTCGCTTACTCACCGCAGACTGCGTGATGCGAAGCTCGGTACTTGCCTCCATCATGGTGCCGGTACGTGCAAGCGTCAGTAGGGTTTCCAGGTTCTCAATCATGTCTTCAATCCAGGGACACTCATTCCACAGGTTCATTAATTCCAAAGTTGCATGCATTGTATTCCAACGATTCTCTTTTCTCATCTATAAAGAACACGCAGACTGCGCCTCATGACTTACTTACTACTTGTTCTTGCAACGCTTGCGACCAGTATCATCTCCGGCGTCCTCAGTATGGCGGGTGGAATGATCCTGATGGGCGTGTTCGGCTTCTTCCTGTCAGTACCTGCAGCTATGGTGCTTCACGGGATCGCGCAGGCTTTTTCCAACGGCTCACGGGTATGGCTCTATAGGCGCCATATAAAATGGCGGGTGCTGGGCTACTACTCTATCGGCGCATTCGCAGTTCTTGGCCTTTTTGCAACGCTGACATTTGTACCCAGCATTGGACTGGTTTTTATCCTGATTGGCTGCTTCCCTTTTCTCGCACTTATGTTGCCAACATCCATCAATCTGGATATGGGGCGGGGCCCTGTGGCTTTCTTTTCAGGCGTCATCGTCACAACCGCGCAGATGCTGGCCGGAGCATCAGGACCGGTACTGGATATCTTTTATGTGAAAAGCGAGATGTCGAAGGAAGCGATTCTGGGTACCAAAGCAGTCACCCAGACCCTGGGGCATATCCTGAAGTTGATTTATTACGCGATCATCATGACCATCGCCAGCGATCTGATTCCTGTCTGGGTAATTCCCGCTGTAGTCGCCGCTGCAATACTTGGCAATTACTGCGCAAGCCTGCTCGTCACCCGCTTGAGTAACCACCAGTTTAAAAAGATTGGCCGCTACGTCATCAGGGTCATCTGTATCATCTACATCGGCAAAGGTGTTGCAGAATTGATTTAGGCAGACTCGCCAGCACTGTCAGCAGCAGGTTTAATGACAAAGAGCAAATCCCCCTCGTTAACCTGTTGGCCGGTAGTAATGTTGATTCTGGTTATCTCGTATCGACCATCACCGGCGTACAATTCACCATCATCCCCGGAGAATGTATTGAGATTGACCGGCGTGAACATCTTCATCGCTTCAAGCTGGCACAAAACATCGTCCGTCCCCACCACATCACCAACGTTGACATACTCAGGCTCTGACGGTGAAGGTGTTCTGTAGAAAACACCCGTCGATGGTGACAGCACCTTTAACTCATCGCTGTCATCGATCTTCAGCATTTCGATACTCAGGCCGGAACCAACGGAGCCCGACGCCTCCTCAATTTCCTTGATCAGGTCTTCCGCATCAATTCGATCAAGATACGCAGGCAGGTAGCCAGTATCGTATTCGCCGCCCAGAAAGACATCATCCCTCAGGATTCTCTTTATCAGTGAGATGTTCGTACAAATACCGTTAATCACTACCCGATCAAGATACTCAGCCATTTTGTTAACCGCATCGTTTCGGTTTTCGCCATGACAGATGATCTGGATGATCAGAGAATCATAGAAAGGTGAAACCACCTTGCCGTCACCCGCCATAGAGATAAGCTGGATGTGCTCCTCCTCAGGCAGCACACATTTTGTGATTTCACCTGGCGTCGGGACAAACGAGACACTACCATCAGCGGCTAATACAGCTTTTTCGGCATTGACCCGCACTTCCAGGCCATAGCCCTTCCCGAGGAATTTCATCTTCTCGATTGAATCACCGGACGCGATCTGGAATTGCTTCTCAACGATATCAACACCCGTCACCACTTCTGTCACCGGATGCTCAACCTGAAGCCGGGTATTCATCTCCATGAAATAGATCGCATCGCTTGGAACATCGTATATAAACTCAACAGTTCCTGCGCCGGTGTAGTTCACCGCATCGGCAATCTTCTCAGCATAGGATAGTACTTTCTCTCTCCATTTCTTTGGCAGCATGGTAGAACCGGATTCTTCCATCAGCTTCTGGTTGTTTCTCTGCACGCTGCAATCTCGAATACCAATCACTCGCGTGTTTCCATGCATGTCTCGTAACAACTGGGCTTCGATATGACGGAGGTTCGTGACAAACTTTTCAATATAGAGGTCACCATTGCCAAAGGCAGCTTTTGCTTCGGTGGTCACCTGGTGAAACAGTTGGTGCAATTGCTCCGGCTTGTGAACGACCTGGATGCCTTTACCACCGCCACCGTGAACAGCCTTCAGCAGTACCGGGTAGCCGATCTGTTCAGAAATCTCGGCTGCCTTTTCACTGCTGTCGACAATACCGTGGCTACCGGGTACCACTGGCACATCAATGCTCATCGTTGTATTGATGGCGTTGGATTTGTTGCCCATGGTTTCCATAGACATGACACTTGGCCCAATAAAATTAACGCCATGCTTACGAACAAGGTCTGCAAAGTTCGGGTCTTCAGAAAGAAAACCAATGCCCGGATGCAGGGAGTCGACTTTCTCAGCATCAGCAATGCTGATAACCGACCGGGCATTCAGGTAACTTTCATCGGAGGTATTACCACCAATGCAGACCAGCGAATGTTTAGGGTCGTCACTCACCATGTCAGCCGGCACAGATTCCATATCCGGGTCTGACTGGATCAGGACCACCTCATGACCGAGCGCCTTAGCTCTTGAGACCAGCTTGACGGCTGTACATCCCCTTGCATGAATAAGAACTCTTTTAACGGGTCGAATCAGTTCTTCTGCTTTGGGGATAATAAACTCGACCAGTGGACGCTGGGCTTCCAGGATGCCCGACATGACTCGGTCAACAACCTGCTCCACAGTTTCACTGGGCACAGGAATGGTCGGGTCAATTTTCCTTAACTCAACATCGTGATCTTCAGAGAACGGGTGCTTCACCAGTCCAGCCATAGAACCTTCGTTAAGCGACAGGTAGTTACTTAACAGACACTGGTAAGGCAAATTGCGCTCTACCACAGCCTGACCGGCAAATGGCATTCTTGCGCCGCTCAGGTAATAGGTTTGTACCAGAGGGTGGGTAACAAAACTTGCCTGGGCACCACCGGTACAATGACCGAACCCGAACATAATGATGGGCAGATCATTGTCCCGGATAAATCGGGTAATACGGTCGTTAATAGCAGCCATGGTAAAGAGCGCGGCGGCTCCTTCTTTGGTCTGCATGCCGCCCGAAGAAATAAAGCATATAACCGGAAGCCGCTGCTTCGCGCACTCAACCAGCAATTGGCAAAATCGGACGCAGTCCGAGTTATCAATACTGCCCGCCTGGAACGCCACATTAGACAGAACCAGCCCTGCACGGTAACAACCCTTCTCGGTTTTAAAATCACCGATCCCTGTAATCAGGCCATGAGGTCGAACGCCCGCCTTAAGGGCCTGCTCAATTGAAGGCCTGAACGTCGGGAAGGCGCATGGGTTAGCTGACATCAACGAGCCACCTATCTCTTCAAAATGCTCTACGTACTTCTCAATGATCGTCTCAAAGCTGGTGCGCTTGGATCTGTTTTCCTGGTTCAGAAACTCGTTGAACAGAAGGTCGCGATAGGCGATGGTCAATCTGTTCCAGAAATCTTTTCTTCGCCCAATTCGAACTGGCTCAATCTTCCCTTCAAATTTTCTGCCAGTTCGGCGTGATGAGTAATATTCAGGCAGGACCTTTTCAAAGAAGAAACTGATCACGACAAACAAAGTATCGGACTTGTCTTTGTGAACGACCCGAATCCATTCCTCGACTGATTTTAGAAAATTCATACAACCTGAATGACCGGCAAGCTCTTCCATCCAGCCAGAGAAAGACTGCTGAACATCTACCGCGGTGAAACCTTTAAACGCTTTGAGCTTCAGCACATCCTGGATAGATTTATCCAACAGACCAGCCACAAAATCTCGTGGCATGCGTTTGGATTCGTTTGCTTCCCTCGCCATCGAGACCAGGTCCGCGATCATATTCTCGTACACAAAGTCGAACAGGATCAGGTTCCTGCAGGTGCCAATAAACTCTTCACGAAGGTCTTCATCCAGAATGACGTCCAGAATATCCACATCGGCACTTGGCTCTGTGTCGCTTGTGTCTGATTTTCGCTCAAGATGGGAACCCAGTACATCTTCAAGAAGTCGGCGATTTAGCGGCGTGACTGATGCGCCCTCACCGGCGACCAGCTCAATGCTGGCTGCAGAAAGATTGACACCCGCCAGTCTTTCCTCATCGTACAGAGATTCGCCTTCCAGGATAATGTTCAGCTCTGATAATAGCTGGGCCAGCAGGAAGACCTCGTTCTTCTCTTCTATGTAGGAAACATCGAACAGCTTTTTACCTTCGAAACTGAATCGTGCCTTGAGGTCATGCCTGAAGGGGTCGGTGGCCTCGGAGAGAGTTTTTAGCAACCCTTTGACGTCTTTGACATCCCCGGTCGCCAGGAAGTAGCTGCTGGTCTGCGTGTCACCGAGATGCTGGATTAATGCGCTGAGATTATCCTCTGCGCTCGACTTCCACCTGTTATAGAGGTGAAGGCCAGACACCAGGCAAATTTCCTTTTTCGCCAAGTCAAAGTTTGCCTGCGGCTCACCAAAAATGAACTGGGCAATTCGACCGCGCTCAGCACCAGTTTCCTTGCGTTTATCCTGGAAGTTTTTCCAGGCTTTGTTAAGCGAATCTTCGTACAGGACTTTATCCGGATCCTGAAGCCAACCCAGGAAGGCAGTGCGGCGCTCACGATGGATACGTTGCGAGAGTTCCCCCTCGGGGATCTCCGCGTCAACCAGACGCCCGTACTGGGTAACGGTTGTACTCTGGATTCTCCGGCGCAGGCCCAGGTACCTCAAGTATCGAAAAGCCACACCAAATACGTTTGGATATTCGGTGGGGGATGTTCGGAGCTTCAGTGTCGAACTGGCATGCACCGCCGCCATTGTCGGGCTCAGATTGAAGTAGCGATTGATATTGCGATGGTAATGATCCAGCACTTCGGGATGCTCAGAAACAAACTTCTTGGTGCCCTCCTCGATAGAGGTGATACCTGAAACTATCGCATTTCGCAGGTTTTCAATTTTTCCAATTTCACCTGGATCGTAATCAACGATGCCGTCAATGTTCCCCTGCTTGTAAAGCTCATAGGAAGACACGCCAACAAATTTGGCGCATTCCTGCCACGACAGGTTGTATCGCCTAACGAGGCTGGCAAGGCTCTTGGGGTGAATGGTGTTGAACACCCCGGTTCGCAGTGACAATAGTAAGTTGCTGGACGCTAAGGGAATCGCGCCACCGGAATATCCCTGGCCAATGATGATACCGAGTGTCGGGACGTCGACATTACAAAGTTCAGCAATCAACCCTGATATTGCGTGCGCCTGATTGTTTCCGTTGGCCTCTTCATACGGATCCGCGCCAGGCGTATCCATAAAAGTCACAATGGGCATTGAACGAACACCAAATTCGCTCGCGAGTTTTGCTGCTGCGTTATGGTGCTCCGGCCCCCAGACGCCGGTTGCATGAGCCCGATTTTGTGTAATCAGGCCAATTCGGCGTGGTGTCCCGTTGAAATCAAACTCAAGTTCAGCGGCATACATTGGCCCATTCTCAACTTCGTTGAATATGGGCACGTCCAACGCCTTGACAATTTCCTTTGAACCAGGACGAGTCGACTCTTCGGTTGGCGCGACAGTTGCCTCGATATAAGCATCTACCTCCATATTACGAAGGCTATCCAGCTCTTTCTCGATTTGTTGTTCTCTCAGCAAGCCCTGCATAACTGATGCCGGTTCTTTACGGGGAAACAACGAGAAGTCTTTAGCCAGACTTTCGGCATTCAAATACAACTGATCAACGGAGGTGGGTTCTTGTCCCATACTGCAAATATTCCAAAAAAGACGGGAAAACTAGCTCAATGCCGGAAAGCTAGCCTACTTCAAAGCGTCAGTTCTTTCAACGAAATGACTGTTGAATTAAGGCCTAACTTTATGATTTTTGTCGATTTTTTCAGCTTTTCGTGCTCATCCGTCAGGTCTCTGTCAGGGGTATTTTACCAATCTTGCCCTGCCATTCCCTAGGTCCGGTGATATGGACTGACTCACCACGACTATCTACCGCTACAGTCACCGGCATATCTTCTACTTCAAACTCATGGATAGCCTCCATACCGAGGTCTTCAAACGCCACTACCCGCGCGCTGCGAATAGCTTTGGAAACAAGGAATGCCGCGCCACCTACCGCCATCAGGTAGACCGCTTCATGCTTCCTGATGGCATCAATCGCTACCGGGCCGCGTTCCGCCTTACCGATCATCCCGAGGATGCCGGTATCCTTCAGCATCATTTCTGTAAAGCCGTCCATCCTGGTGGCCGTCGTCGGCCCCGCGGGCCCAACGACCTCATCTCGAACCGGATCAACAGGCCCAACGTAATAAATAAATCGCCCTTTCAGGTCTACGCCATCCGGCAGGCCCTCGTCTCTGATTCTTTTGTGCGCCGCATCTCGTCCAGTTAGCATCTTGCCTGACAGCAGAACCGTTTCCCCTGGCTGCCATTCCTTCATTTCATCCTTGGTGACCGTATCGAGATTTACCCTTCTGGCACCGGGGCCGGCTTCCCAGGTAATCGAGGGCCAGTCATCAATATTCGGCACCTCAAGCTCGGCTGGACCAGTACCATCGAGGGTGAAATGTGCATGCCTTGTGGCTGCACAGTTCGGAATCATCGCCACCGGCAGGTTGGCAGCATGCGTTGGATAATCGAGGATCTTCACATCGAGCACTGTGGTCAGGCCACCCAGGCCCTGGGCACCAATGCCGAGAGAATTCACCTTGTCGAAGATCTCCAGGCGAAGCTCCTCTACTCGGTTGGCAGGCCCTTTCTTCTGCAGATCCTGAATATCAATAGGATCCATTAGGGCTCGCTTGGCCAGCAACATCGCTTTCTCTGCCGTCCCTCCAATACCTATACCCAGCATTCCAGGCGGGCACCAACCGGCGCCCATCGTAGGCACTGTTTTGATGACCCAATCGACGATACTGTCTGAGGGATTCAACATGACAAACTTCGCTTTCGCCTCTGACCCACCACCTTTCGCTGCGACACGCACTTCAACCTTATCGCCGGGCACGATTTCTGTATGAATGACCGCAGGAGTATTGTCTTTGGTGTTTGTTCTCTTTCCCGCTGGATCTGACAGGACCGAAGCCCGCAACACATTTTCAGGCAGGTTGTAGGCACGCCTTACACCCTCATTAATCATGTCTTCCAACGAGAGATCCGATTCAAACCTGACATCCATCCCGACAGACAGGAACACATTGACGATTCCCGTGTCCTGGCATATTGGCCGATGACCTTCTGCACACATCCTTGAGTTGATCAGGATCTGCGCCATCGCATCGCGAGCAGCTGGAGATTCTTCCCTCTCATACGCCTCGGCAACCCCCCGAATGAAATCCGGTGGATGGTAATAGGAAATGTACTGCAGAGAGTCCTGAATGCTTTGGATCAGGTCCTCTTTGGTTATGATCGTCATAAGATTGTCCCTCTTATAAAAAATCAGGCTCAGCTAGTCACCGTACATGTAACGAATCAGGGATTCGGCTACACAAACCGGCTTGTCACTACCTTCTACTTCTATAGTCACCTGACGTTTTACCTGGATGGTATTTGCGCCTTTCAATTCGGCAGACATTAGCGTGTGACGGGCCCTAACTTTCGAGTTAACAGGAACGGGCGCTGGGAATCGAACTTTATCCAGACCGTAGTTTACGCCCATGAAAACACCTTCGAGGGCCTCTGGACGAAGCGGTGCGATGGATCCGCCTAAATGCACAATAAGCGACAGGGTCAGGAAACCATGCGCAATCGTGACCTTGTAAGGTGACAACTCCGCAGACTTTGCAGGGTCGATATGAATAAACTGGTGATCCAGTGTCGCGTCAGCAAACAGGTTGATCCTGTCCTGGTCGACGACTAACCATTCACCGACACCTTCTTCCTGGCCTTCAATGCTCTGGTAGATTTCCAGAGCCTTAGCTGCTTTTTCTGACATGATTTCTTCACCTTAATTATTGAAATGTGGTTAACAAAAAGTTGATACTAAAAAAAAATGCAGGATATCACATCCGTTTCAGAGGTTTCCTCGTTACGCCAAACCCATTAGCATGCACTGACACAGTCGATATAAATCATGAACCCAGCCCCGAAGATCACCCTAACTATTGCATCTGCCGCCGTCTTCTTCGGTTGTTGGATGCTGTTGATTCCCGTCCGACAGTTACCAGTATATCTTCCCCCTGCCGTTATCCCGGCCCAACAAAAAGGGCCTGTTTTCGACGCCCATTGGGTCTCCAACAACGAAACCAATGAAGCACATAGTGCCAGCATTGCCATCACCGACGGAAAACCTGTAGTGGTCTGGTACGGCGGCACCGAAGAGGGACACCGTGACGTCGCCATTTTCAGCTCAAGCTTCGATGGCAAGTGGTCTTCCCCGCGGGTGATTGCGGACCGAAATTCAACCGAACAGGCCTTGGGCCGGTATATCCGCAAAGTCGGCAACCCCAACCTCTATTCATGGCCCGACGGGCGGCTCGGCTTGTACTATGTCTCAGTTTCGATTGGCGGCTGGGCGGCCAGTTCCATCAACTACATGGAATCATTCGATCAGGGCATACAATGGACCAGCCCAATCCGCCTGGTCTCTTCGCCTTTCCTGAACATCAGCACACTGGTCCGCACAGAAGGGTTACCCCTGTCAGATGGCGGCGTGCAGCTACCCGTTTACCATGAGTTTCTGGGTAAGTTTTCAGAAACCCTGACACTCTCGAGCGACCTCACAGTCATGGACAAAGTCCGGATCTCTCGAGGCAAACATTCATTACAGCCGGCTATCACCAACCTGGACGAATCTTCAGCCATTGGTCTTTTGAGATATTCCGGAGATCCACCTGGCCGAGTATTGAGCGTACTTTCAAAAGACGCTGGCGCCCATTGGTCGAACCCAGTCAGGACTGAACTTCCCAACCCCAATTCGGCTGTTTCAATCATCAACCCTGGAAACGGGTATCTGCTGCTGGCCTTAAATGACCTTGAAGATGGGCGCCACCGGCTGAGTCTTGCCATGGGCTCAGCGAATGAGTGGACAATCGTGAAAGTGCTTGAGGAAGAAACCGCAACCAACCTTGACCACGAATATGAATTCTCGTATCCCTCCATGACAATCGGCCCAGATGGCTTCATTCATCTGGTTTATACCTGGAACCAGAAGCGTATCAAACACTTACGGTTCAACCGGGAATGGCTTGAGCTACCATAGGTGGGCAAATTCAGGCCCCTGAGGGCTCTATACCCGCGGCGCTGAGGGCTCTATACCAGCAGGCTGAGGGCTCTATCCAAACACGCTGAGGGCTCTATACCAGCAGGCTGAGGGCTCTATACCAGCGGCGCCGAGGGCTCTATACCCGCGGCGCTGAGGGCTCTATACCAGCGGCGCCGAGGGCTCTATAATGCTCCGCTACATTATACGACTAACGAGAATAACAGGACCCGACAATGACTGAATCCGTATATATCGCTTCTGG
>JABJED010000241.1 GCA_018665025.1 Gammaproteobacteria bacterium | reverse complement strand
CGATCAACTCGGGCGCCAATCAATCATTTGTTTATGGCAGGAATGAACCTGCCGTGCAAAATTACCACGCATGGGTTGACCGGTTTATGACCCAGGATGCCTAGATTCAATTCGATAAAGTTGCCACACTAAGCTCCGCCCTGGCCTGCTTTCCTTACTTCGCCATTTGCAAGGCGAAAGTGGAAAGGTGCATAAGGCTTGGGCCCCACCCCCTCTTTTGACAAAATATTTTTTAACCGCTATTTTCACAACATATCTAGCGTTAGGTAACGACATGAAAATGAAATTTTCGCTTCATTACTGGTACATGCCATTTTTATTGTTTTTTCTACCGCAGAATTGCGTCGCGGCATCGGAGGAAAATACGGATAAATATATTGAAAAATATCCTTATGTTTATCACCTTGTGCAAAAAGAATTGTGGGACAAGACGCTGGAGGAGAACTCAACTTATTATCCTCCCACGTACAGTCAGGATAAGTTCACCCATGCCACCGCGAATCCGGATTTTCTGCTGACCATCGGCAACCATTTCTATACGCACGTCAAGGGTGAATGGCGTTGCCTGCGAATGTCGGTCGACTCCTTGTCAGCGACCGGCGTTAAAACCATATTTGAAGGAACCGCTCCTGTTGGCAATAAACAGGCTGATTTCGAAGGAACTGATAGCGAACTTTTCCCTCATATCTTAGGGGGTATTCATCCATCGGCCGTTTTGCAGGTTCATATGGTTTCTCGAGATAGTGAAGGACGTTTTTTGACGGTGTCTGACATTGTTGATACAGACAAGGTCGAACAGTAAACAGATTTAGTTAATAATTTTAAGTTTTGAGTAAACACTCGGAGTCTTTTATGAAGTTCTACCTCAGTCTGGTTTTGTTGATCACCTCTATCAGCACTGCGACGGTAAGTATTGCCGACACCACGCTCTACCATATTGTTAGTCAAGAAGAACTGCAGACGCTGACCCAGGATAATATCTATTCACCTCTTTCAATCGAGCTTGAAGGATACATCCATTTTTCTAAACTCGAACTGATCATGTCGTATGCCAACGACGCGTACATCGATAGGAAAGTGCTGTTCTTGCTACAGGTTACTTTTGATGATGACGATGAGGATCTAAGGTGGATCGGTGATAATCCTGATTACTACCGCGGCCTTGACCTGACTATGGTAGAACAGAAGGCCGAATTTACCCGCAATTAAGATGGCCTGTGGGTACTTCCTAAGGTTTTTCGGTAAACCTAAAAACTTCCAAGTTTGCTGCTGTCCGATTACCTAGAAAGGGTTTTCAGTGGGCAACCCCAGCAGGTGTCGACCAAGCTGTTCACTTACACGATCCTGATGTGCATTGATGTGTAAAGGCATCGCCTGTAAATCGCGAAAACGTCGCTCAAAAGCCGGACCTTCGCGCAGACCATTGCCGCCCATCACACGCAATAGCAAACGCATAGCGTCTTCGCATTGTTGCAGGGCATTCATCGATGCTGAAAGCTGTCGCAGATAGTCTGTTTCGTCAGGAATTTTCTGGATGTCGATACGCACATCCGTTTCTGCTAAAACTGCAAAGATTGTATCCCGGGCTGCATTTATCCTCGCCTGAGCCTGCCCCAGATTGACATGCACAGTTGGCCGTTCTGCCACTTTTACACCCATAATTGCTACCCGACCCTTGATTCCTTCAGTCACGTCATCAAGCGCTGCTTGAGTTAAACCAACAGCAATGGCACCCAACCACATATCTGACAGTCCAACCCAATCCTCCCGGTAACGGTGTGCAATCATCGGGCGACCCGGGTCCCTGAAAGGCACCCGATACATGAAAGGAAACTCAACTCGGCGCGAAGCAGGAATCCTGGCCCCTTCATAGAGGACAGTATCCGTTGCGCTGGCGCGCAGGCTCATCGCAAACCAATTACGATCAATGTCTACGCCTGACTGGCTTAAATTGACCATAGAGAAACTCGGTGCCTGGTCATCTTCGTGCATAAAAGCGACACCGGCCCATTCACCGTAGCGTGCACCGGATCCAAATGCAGCCTTACCCTGCAGTGAAATTTCTTGATTGGTCTGCGAACCTATCACTGCCGTGCTTGCCCCTGCGGGGAAACAAACCCACTCATGCTTGCTAACGATATCACCAAGGAAACCTGCGTGCTTTGGCCCAAGCAAACCGCAAAAAAAATGAAAGGTGCTCAGGTGATTCCAAAGGCACCAGGCCGTCGAGCTACACGCCGCTGCAATAGCCTGTAACTCCTGCCCGACTCTTGTACAGGATTGATCTAACCCACCCAAAGACTCGGCGGCTGTGAAACGCATAATGTCGTTGCTTTTTAACTCGCTGATAACTTGCGGCGAAACGGAACGGTTCGAGTCTGCCTCGCCTGCCTGCGCAGCGATCATATCCAACAACGGTGCCAGTGTAAGGTTGACTGATTGCATACGAGGCACTATAGCAATTGGACTCTTGGGATTAAAGTTAGCGCGCTGCATTTATAAACTGCCACATCCCACATCCTGTTGCGCCCCTTTAAAGTTTAAAATCTATTGAACACCACTAAAAAACTGCGAAACTTCCACAGGGAACTGCTTCGCCAAACGCCGAGTAGCCGTGGAGTAATAGTAATGGTTTACCTGTTCCGGACACTCGGTAGTGAAGCTCACCGCCACTGGTCTTGACCGTTCCACTGGTATCCCAGTCTGCAGCGTGAGCATTCAGACACAGCGTTAAGATAAACATCAGGTAAATTGAGGTCTTCATGAGAAGCCGACTCTTACGAAAGGAATAGTAAGAATAAACCACTCACCGTCACTCGCTACCCATTATCTGACCACGCGACTACCACCTGTTAACAAAATAATCCCAGCGGTGGCAAATCGAGGCTCGCCTATGCTCCACGCCACATCAAACTCCAGGTGCAAGCGCGGGGGTTCAACACGGATGGCTATGGGTTGCCGATTGGAGCATAATTTAGACGAAGATTGGCAGTCCAGGCCCATGGCCTAACTCGATCTCAAACTTTATTAGAGTGCTATACTCCACGCCATTGATTCATGAATATTACCCACCTACAAAACCAACTATGAGATAAATATGAACTGGGCCGAAATCGAAAAGCTGGATAGTTGGGTGGAAGTTAACCCTTATGACGTTCCGTTAGACAAATTTAATATGAGCCGGCCTGAGCTTTACGAAGCTAACGTTCACGAAGCTTGGTTTGAGCGGCTAAGGAAAGAAGACCCGGTTCACTTTTGTGCAGAGAGTAAAGTAGGCTCATTCTGGTCGATTACCCGTTTTGAGGACATCAAGACGGTTGATACCAACCATAAGATATTTTCATCTGATGGCGCGATTGCGATAGGCCTTATTAACGACGACTTTAACCCGCCTAATTTTATCGCAATGGATCAGCCAAAACATGACGTCCAGCGCAAAGTCGTAACCCCTACAGCAAGTCCGAGCAACCTTAGTAAGCTCGAGAGTGTTATCCGAGATAAAGCAGCGCTCATTCTGGACGGCCTTCCGATCGGAGAAACATTCGATTGGGTCGACAAGGTATCTATCGAAATGACCACCTACATGCTGGCCATACTATTTGACTTCCCCATGGAAGATCGACGGAAACTCACGCATTGGTCAGACGTCACTACAGCAGTTGAAGCAGTAGGAAATTTCACTATTACGGCAGAGGAACGAGAGCAGGAATTAATGGAGTGTCTCGCTTATTTCCAGAAGTTATGGCACGAAAGGTCTGGTAACACTGAGGGATTCGATTTCGTCACCATGCTCGCGAATCACCCGGACACTAAAGACATGATCGATGACCCCATGACTTTTTTGGGAACCCTCATGCTACTGATTGTCGGGGGTAATGACACAACAAGAAATTCAATGAGTGGCGGGGTCCTGGCACTGAATGAATTTCCTGAGCAATACGACTTACTGCGAAAGAATTTTGATCTGATTCCTAATATGGTGTCGGAAATTATCCGTTGGCAAACACCGCTTCCTCATATGCGCAGAACCGCACTGGAAAATTTCGAATTGAATGGCAAGCTTATCAAGAAAGGTGATCAAGTCATCATGTGGTATACATCGGGTAATAGAGACGCGACATCTATAGACAACCCGAACGAGTTTATTATTGACAGGCCAAAAGCCAGGCAGCACCTGTCATTCGGGTTTGGTATTCATCGCTGCATGGGTAATCGTGTGGCTGAACTTCAACTTAAAATTATGTGGGAAGAAATCATGAAACGCTTTTCTTCCGTTGAAGTCGTCGGAGAGGTGAAAAGATTACCCTCGAATTTTGTGCTTGGCATCACGGAAATGCCGGTACGCCTTCACGCCCTCTAATATTCTGTTATTTCAAGGATACGCGTTACGTTACCTTGCGCCTCGCACTCCATGGTAACGGTATCTTCACACCAACAAGCAGTCTTAACAGAACCGCGGATCAGACAGACCTGATATTCACCGGCTGTTGATCTCTCAACAATTTCAACCTGGAGTAAACGAAGGGTAAGGGTTGTCTGTATATTCCTTACTGAAAAAGGTACTCGAATCAATAGCTGTATTGGCAGCCGCCAACATCTCGCTTGCAGGTAGGTAGGTCTATTCCAGATTAATGTTCTATCGGCCTGGAGCAAAGTGCCCCAACGGGCATTGTTTTCCTGCAGGTGAAGTGTTTTCTTGCCACACACAACGCAGGGAAAGGAAAGGAAAGGAGAGAACAAAATATGATAGAGATTGAACACAAGCGCCATACCGACCTTTCCGCAGAGACAGTCTGGGAAGAAGTCCGCCATTATGATCGTGTGCTGAATTGGATTCCTCGCGGGGATGAAAGCAGAAT